>NZ_JBMHFZ010000025.1:0-69259 GCF_049166755.1 Halomonas terrestris
TTCGAGGCGCTGCCGGCGCTGGAAAGCCAGCGCCGATCCGCGCTCCAGTGTCGACGAGAAAGGGCCGACTCCATCGGGTGTCGGCCCTTTTTCGTCGGGGTGGCAGGATGTCGATAGCCGTTTGCTATACAAGAGATAACGGGAATTATTAGCGTTATGTGCAGGGCTTTGCCATCCTTGGAGATGGTTGGGGCCTTTGCCCCGTTCATGCCATTCATGGAGGAGTCATCATGCCGCATACACTACCTGATCTGCCCTATAGCCATGACGCGCTGGAGCCGCACATCGACGCGATGACCATGGAGATCCACCATGGCCGACATCACCAGACCTACGTCAACAACCTCAATGCGGCCCTGGAAGGAACCGGACTGGAGGAGGTGCCGGTCGACGAGCTGCTCGCCTCTCTGGACAGGGTGCCCGAGGAGAAGCGCCAGGCAGTCATCAACAATGGCGGTGGTCACTCCAACCACACGATGTTCTGGCGGATGATGTCACCCAACGGCGGCGGCAGGCCGCAGGGTCGGGTCGCCGCGGCCATCGACAGCGAGCTGGGGGGCTACGATGCCTTTCAGGAGGCCCTCACCAAGGCGGCTCTGGGCCGTTTCGGCAGTGGCTGGGCCTGGCTGAACGTGACACCCGACGGCAAGCTGGTGGTCGAGAACACCCTGAACCAGGACAGCCCGCTCTCGTATGGCAACACCCCGGTCCTGGGCCTGGATGTCTGGGAGCATGCCTACTATCTCAAGTACCAGAACAAGCGGCCGGACTATGTCGCCGCCTTCTTCAACGTGATCGACTGGGACGAAGTCGAGCGGCGCTACCAGGCCGCCACCGGCTGAGGTCGACGCCGGCCCGCCATTTCACGCCGCGGCCGAACGGGTCGCGGCGTCCTGTTTCCGGCCTCGCCACCCTACAACCGCCTCAGTCCCCACATGAAGTAGGCGCCGCCCAGCAGGGAGGCGACCAGGCCGGCGGGGATCTCCTGCGGGAAGAGCCACTGACGCCCGAGCCAGTCGGCCAGCACCATCAGCAGCGCACCGACCAGGGCGGCACCCGGCAGGTGCATGCGTGCCCGGCTGAAGCCCAGCAGTCTCGCCATGTGCGGCGCGAGGAGCCCGATGAAGGAGAGGGGGCCCACCACCAGGGTGGCACAGGCGGTGAGCAGGGCCACCAGCAGCAGCAGGGCCAGGCGTGCACGATCGAGTCTCATGCCCAGGGCGCGGGCGGTGGCGGCTCCCAGCGGCAGGATATCCAGCCAGCGAGCGAAGGGCTGTGCCGCCAGGGCGAGTGCCACGGCCAGGCCGGCAACGATGACGGCACTGTTCAGGTCGACATAGTAGGTGGAGCCGGACAGCCAGGCGATGACCTGCTGGCCGCGGGGGTCGCCGCCGCTGAGCACGATGCCGCGCACGGCATCGAACAGGGCGGTGACCGCCACTCCGGTCAGCAGCAGGCGCTCGGGGAGAAAGCCGCTGCGCCGGTTCAGGATCACCAGCAGCGCCAGGGTACACAGCGCCCCCAGGGTGCCGGCGCTGACCAGCGCCAGGTTGCCGGGGGAGGGGAGCAGGAAGATGGCACCCATCAGGGCAATGGCGCTGCCGCCGCTGATCCCCAGGACCTCGGGGCTGGCCATGGGGTTGGCAGAGAGGCGCTGGACGATGGTGCCGGCGACGGCCAGCATCACGCCACTGCCGGCGGCGGCCAGCAGGCGCGGCAATCGCCACTCGAGCAGGCTCCAGTCGCTGATCGACAGCCATTGCCAGCCCGACGCCGTCTGGCCGACCAGCAGGGCGACCAGGGCAGCCAGCGACAGCAGCATGGCCAGCCACGCGGCCCGCCGTCCGGGCGCGGGGTGGCGATGGCCGATGGCCTGGGGCCTGCCGGGTGGCTGGTCGCCGGTCAGCTTGAGACGCGGGATCAGCCACAGCAGCAGGGGGGCGCCGAGTGCTGCGGTGGTGGCGCCGGTGGGGATCAGCGTCGGCAGGGCGCCGGAGAAGCGCTGCAGCAGCAGGTCGGTGGAGGCCAGCAGCAGGGCGCCGAGCAGCGTCGACCAGAGCAGGCGCTGGCCCAGGCGCCGGGCACCCGCCAGGCGCACGATGTTGGGTGCGGCCAGGCCGATGAAGCCGATCACCCCGACCACGCTGACCACGCAGCCGGTGATGAAGACACCCAGCCCCAGCCCGGCCAGGCGCAGGTGCTTGAGCGAGACGCCCAGGCTGCGGGCGCTGGCATCGTCGAGGTCGAGCACCGCCAGCGGGCGCAGCAGCAGCCAGGCCAGCAGGGCGCCGACCGCGACCCTCGGCCAGAGGAAGGCGACGCCGTCCCAACCACTCTGCGACAGCGACCCGGCCCCCCAGATCAGCAGTCCCTTCAAGGCTTCCTGGTGGAAGAGCAGCAGGGCCATGGCCAGCGCGCCCGCATACAGGTTGACCACCAGTCCGGCCAGTACCACCACCATGGGTGCCAGGCCCCGGCGCCAGGCGAGCAGAAACACCAGGCCCATGGTCAGGCCGCCGCCGAGCAGTGCCACCCATTCGCGTCCGAGCACCAGCAGGCCAGGCGCCATCAGGGTGACGGCCATCAAGGCCAGGTTCGCGCCGCTGGCGACCCCCAGGGTGGTGGGGGCCGCCAGCGGGTTGCGCAGCACCTGCTGCATCAGCACTCCGGCCAGGGCCAGCCCGCCCCCCGCGAGCAGCGCGATGCTCAGGCGTGGCCACCAGCCGTAGTGAAGCAGCAACCCGGAGGCGGTCTGGCCGGAAGGGCGGAACAGGGCCGCCAGCCCTTCGACCAGTCCCGCCTGGGACTGAAGCGCGGCCAGCACGAGCGCCAGCAGGGCCACGGCGAGCAGCAGGCAGAGGCGGCCGGGGGCCGGCGATGGCAGGGACCTAGTCACCATCAGCGCCCTCCAGGGCCGTGACCAGTGCCTCGGCGAAGCGCCGCGCCGAGGGCAGGGCGCCGAAGCTCCACACCGGGGGCAGGGTGATCCGGGTGCCGTCCCGGACGCTCGGCAGTGCCTGCCACAGGCCACTGCCGGCGAGGCGCTGTCCGGCCCCCACCGGCAGCGGCTCCACGACCACCAGCCGTGCCTCGATGTCGACCAGCGCCTCGATGCCCACCAGCGAGAAGCCCCAGTAGTTGGTGGGGCGCTGCCAGGCATTGGCCAGCCCCAGGCGATCGAGCACGGCCTGGTAGAGACCGTGCTCGCCGAACACCCGTACATGGCGGTGATCCATGAACTGCACGATCAGCAGGGGTGGCTGCCCCTGCGGCAGCCGTTCCCGCAGTTGCGCCAGCCGCTCCTCGGTCGTCTCGATCAGGCGTTCAGCGGCGGCCTGCTGCCCGACCCGGCGTGCGACCCGACGGGTGAGCCGGCGCATCTGCTGCCAGGTGTCGGTGCCCGGGGTGTAGAGCTCGAGAGTGTCGACCGGGGCGATGCGTGACAGTCGTGGGGTCAGGTTGGCGAACATGGGCGAGATCAGGATCCGGTCCGGCGAGAGGCTGGCCAGCAGCTCGAGGTTGGGCTGCGTGCGCAGGCCGAGGTCGACGACATCGGGCGCCAGTGTCGGCTCGCCGACCCATTCATGGTAGGCATCGACCTGGGCCACGGCCCGGGGCATGGCGCCGAGGGCGACCAGGGTCTCGGCGATGGTCCAGTCGAGGGTGGCGACGGAGGGGGCATCGGCCTGCGAGTCGTGGGCGGGGGCCAGAAGCAGGAGCAGGCCGAGCAGGCCGGCCAGCAGGGGATGACGGGAGAGGGCAAGGGGGGTGGGCAAGAGGGGCTCCGCGGGTGGCTCGAGGGCAGTCGGGAAGTCGACGCGACGGGGGTCAATGCACCACGGCGACGGGGTGTCGGCCACCGGGATGGGACATGACCCGCATGGGAATCCCGTAGATCGCTTCCAGGATGTCGTCGTCCATCATCTCGGCCGGTGAGCCCTGGGCCAGCAGGCGACCGCCATGCAGGGCGACGAGGTGGTCGCAGTAGCGTGCCGCCATGTTGACGTCGTGCAGCACGATGATCATCCCCAGGCCCAGTTCGCGGCAGAGCCGGCGTACCAGCGACAGGACTTCCACCTGGTGGGCGATGTCGAGTGCCGCCAGGGGCTCGTCGAGCAGCAGGAAGCGGCTGCCCTGGGCCAGCAGCATGGCGAGCCAGATGCGCTGGCGCTCGCCACCGGAAAGGGTATCGACCAGGCGGTCGGCGAATGCCTCGGTGTGGGTCAGGGCGATGGCGTGCTCGATCCGCTCCCGGTCCTCGCGGGTATGCCGCCCCAGCAGGCCGTGCCAGGGATAACGGCCGAAACCGACCAGCTCGCGCCCCAGCAGGTTCTCGGCACCGGGCAGGTGCTGTGGCAGGTAGGCCACCTGGCGGGCGAATTCCCGGTTGCCCCAGGCGGACAGGGGGCGTCCGTCGAGGTGCACCTCGCCACGGCTGGGTGGCTGCTGCTGGGCCAGCAGCTTGAGCAGGGTCGACTTGCCTGAGCCGTTGTGACCGATCAGGCCATGGACCCGCCCCTCGTCGAAGGTCAGGTCGGTGGGGGCGAGCAGTGCCTTGCCATCGATCTCGAAGGCGGCGCCTCTGAGCTCGAACATCGGGAGTATCTCCGGCGGATGGGGGCAAGGGCGTCAGCATAAGGCGAATGATAATCCTTATCAATAACGCCCGGCGATCCAGGGGCGAGGGCCTCGCGCGCGTCAGTAGTCCATCGACCAGGTCAGGGTGTAGGTGCGCCCGCGGCCCTGGTAGTCGTAGAGGTATTCCGGGCCGTAGAAGGGCGAGTAGAACATCGCCGCACGTTGCCCCCATACCGTGGAGTACTGCTCGTCCAGGAGATTCTGCACACCGAGGCTGAACCTGCCGACGTCGGTCTGCCGGCCGAGCGACAGGTCCAGGGTGGTGAAGCCATCGATCTCGCGATCGGCGTCATCCTCCAGATCCATGACGTGGTTGGCCTGCAGGCGCGCCGAGTGGACATGATCGCGCCAGCCGACGAAGGCGGTGGCCGAGGAGAGCGAGGCAGAGCGGGCATCGCGTTTGTCCCAGTTGCCATCGTCGTTCTCCTGCTCGGAGCGCACCAGGTGCAGGGTGCCGCCGGCCTCGATGTCGCCCGCGAAGTAGCGGGTCAGGGCGCCCTCGAGGCCGTAGTCGCGCTTCTTCTCGTCGATCACGTCGACGCTGAGGTCGCCGCTGTTGATCGCCAGGGTCTTGTCGGACCAGGCGTAGTAGGCCGCCGCCTGGGCCACCCAGTCGCCACCCTGGTAGCGCCAGCCGAGTTCGACCTGGTCGGTCTCGATGGCCGACAGCGGGTTCTCGTCGACGCTGATGCCGGGGCGACCGTAATACTTGGCCGGGTCGGGGAGTTCGAACCCCTGGCTGTAGCGCAGCCAGTTCTGGTGGCCGTTGCCGTGGTCGTAGAGCGCGCTGGCGTTGAGCAGGGTGGCATCGTAGTCGTTCTCGCCACCGGGGATGCCGTCGAAGTCGTCGACCTCGACATCGGAGTGCTGGCGGCGGGCGCCAGCCGAGAGCTTGAAGGCGTCGGTCGCCTGCCAGTCGGCCTGAGCGAAGGCGGCGAGGCTGTCGACCCGGTAGCCGGGGTAGCGGGGCGCGATGTCGGCCTGCTCCTGGGCCAGGCCGCCGGTCGCGTCGGACACGGTCTTGGCGAAGGTCATCTGGCTGGCATCGAAGCGTTCACGGTCGAAGTCCAGGCCGTAGGTCAGGCCGATGCGATCGGTCCAGCGGGCATCGAACAGCGCCTTGATTCCGCTGAGGTCGGTGTTCTGCTTGGAGGCGCGGAATTCGGAGCCACCGGCGACCGGGTAGGGGAAGGCCTGGAAGCTGGCTTCCTCTTCGCGATGGAAGGCCTGCAGGTAGAAGTTCTGGCCCAGCAGGTCACCATGATGGTACTGCAGGTTGACCATCCGCCGGTCGGTGGCAGGGTCGCGGTCGGAGCGGTAGCCGTCGCGGATCTCGGCATCCTCCAGGTCGGGCGTGTCGGCATCCAGGTTCGGGAAGTAGACGCCACGGTCGCCCTCGTAGCCGGAGCGGTAGAGCTGGGCGCCGAGTTCGAGGGTCTGGTCGTCTGCCAGGTTGACGGTCAGGTTGCCCAGCACGTCGATGCTGCGGTTGTCCTGCAGGTCGGTCTGGGCGATATCCGGAAAGATCTCGTCGCCACCGGCGTCGAAGTGGCGCCCGTTGTCCTGGAAGGCGGTGCCCAGATAGGCCTGCACCCGCTCGTTGCCGCCGCTGACCGACTGGGCGATGCGCTTGTCGAGGTCATCGCTGTCATTGAAACCGGTGGTGATGCCGGCCTCGGTACGCCAGTCCGGTCCGCCGGCCCGGCCCTTGCGGGTGATGATGTTGATGATGCCGCCGGTGGCGCCGCCGCCGTAGAGGCTGCTGGCGCCGGAGATCACCTCGACACGCTCGATGTTGAAGGGGTCGATGGCGTCGAACTGGCGGGACAGGCCCCGGGAGCTGTTCATCGACACTCCGTCGATCAGCACCTGCACGGTGCGCCCGCGAAGGTTCTGGCCATAGTTGGTGCGGCCCTGGGGGGCCATGTCGAGGCCGGGCACGAGCTTGCCCAGCGCGCCCTTGAGATCGGCGCCGGACTCGACCTGCTGCTGCAGCTCCTCCTTCTCGATCACCCACACCGCACCGGGAATCTGGCTGATCTGGGTGGGGGTGCGCGACCCCACGACCACCATGGTGTCCTGTACGTCCTGGGCCTGGAGGGCCATGGTGGCGGAGCCGGTGACCATGGCGAGACCGAGCGTGATGCGCTTCTTCATTATGGGCTCCCTTGCTGGAAGACTGGATCGGATCGGGCCGAAGCGGGGCAAGGATAGCATCATGAAAATTAATCACAATGAGACAGATTAGCATTTGTAATATTGACTGCCAGCCTTGCCACGCCAGGCGAGTCTTCCGAGGGGGATTCCAGCATGATTGATAATTGTTTTCATTGGTGGCATGGTTTGGCCGCTTGCCTTCCCGGCCACTCATGCGTCCAATCGGGGAGGTTCATGAACATCGAGGGAGTCCGGTCGTGGTGACGTTTCGACATCCATTCCTGTACGGCGCACTGCTCTGGCTGCTCGTGGCCGGTCCGGTGGCAGCCGAGGAGACGCTGCTGGACGAGGCGACCCGGGCGCAGCGTGCCCAGGCCGAACTGCAGGCACGCATCGACGCCGCCGATGACGAGGCGCGCGAGCGACTGCGGGAGCTTCGCGAGCTCGAGGCCGAGACGCGGCGCCTCGCGGCGCGTAACGCCGAACTCGAACCCCGGGTGGAGCAGCGGGCCGAGAGCCTCTCGCGGCGTGAGGCGGCGCTGGACTCCCTGACGAGTACCCGCCAGGCGCTGCCGTCGCTGACCGAGGGGCTGGAGGCGCGCCTGGCGCGGTGGATCGAGCACGACCTGCCGTTCCTGGTGGAGGAGCGCCGGGCGCGCCTCGCCAGCCTGGGCGATCCCGCGCTGCCGGAAGTGGAGCGCCTGGAGCGGCTCCTGGCGGCCTGGCGCGCCGAGCTGGACTACGGCCGCGAGCTGGATGCCTGGCGTGGCTACCTGACCCGGGACGAGACCCGGCGCGAGGTGGACTACCTGCGTCTCGGGCGGATCGGGCTCTACTACCTGACGCCGGACGGGCGCGGCGGCGGGGTCTGGCTCGCCGACGAGAATCGCTGGCGACCCCTGGACGATGACGAACGCAGCGAGGTGCGCAAGGGGCTGCGTATCGCCCGCGACCAGCGGGCGCCGGCCCTGCTCGAGCTGCCGGTATCACAGCCGTTGACCTCGCCCGGGAATCAGGAGGAGCGCTCATGAGCATGCGCCAATGGCTCGGCGGACTGCTGTGCACCGTGTCGCTGTGCCTGACGACGTCGGCCCTGGCCCAGACCGAGGCCTTGACCACGCTGCGCGTCGAGCGTGAGGCCGCCGAGGCCCGGGACCAGGCCCGGCTGGCCGCGCTGGTCGAGGATGGCGAGGCCCTGGAGGCGGCGCTGGCCGAGGCGCGCGAGGCCCGGGATACGGCCCGCCGGCGGCACCGCGAGCTGGAGGCCCGGCAGGACGAGCTGGAGGCGTGGCAGACCGAGCTCGACGAGCGCCAGCAGGAGCAGGGGCGCGACCTGGAGGGCATCCTGGCGGCGTTGGTCCGGCACACCGGCGAGCTGCGCGATGCCCTGGCCGGGAGCTGGACCACGGTCGGCGGTGCCGACGTGCCGCCGCGGCTCGACGACGTCGAGGTGCTCGAGCTCGAGCACCTCGAGGGATTCGCCGACAGCCTGATGGCGCTGACCGCCGAGACCGGCCGGGTGGTCCGTCTCGAGGCCCCGGTGGCCGGGACCGACGGCGAGGTCGCGCCGCGCCGGGTGGTACGCCTGGGCGATCTGGCCGCCTTCACCGAGGGCGAGCTGCTGCGCCGCGGTGCCGACGACGCGGTGCTGTCGGTGGGCGAGCGCACCCCGCGGGAGGTGGCGACGAGCCTCGCGGCCTTCCACGCCGGTGAGACGCGATCGCTGGCCCTGGATCCGACCGGCGGTCGAGTCGTGGCGGCCCTGGCCCAGCGTCCGGATCTCGTCGAGCGCTTTCACCAGGGAGGTGCCGTCGGCTACGTGGTGGTCGCGCTCGGTGCCTTCGGCCTGCTGGTGGCGCTGGCCCAGTACGGCTACCTGCTGCGGGTCAGTCTGGCCGTGCGGCGGCAACGGCGTGACCTGAGTCGGTTGCGTGGCGACAACCCGCTGGGGCGGGTGCTGGGTCGCTTCCGTGCCCTCGAGGGCAGCCAGACGCCGGAGGCCCTGGAGGCCCGGCTCGACGAGGCGGTGCTGGCCGAGCAGCCGCGGCTCGAACGCGGTCAGGCGCTGGTCAAGCTGCTCGCCGCCGTGGCGCCGCTGCTCGGCCTGCTGGGGACGGTGACCGGCATGATCGTGACCTTCCAGGCGATCACGGTATTCGGCACCGGCGACCCGCAGCTGATGGCCGGCGGCATCAGCCAGGCGCTGGTCACCACCGTGCTGGGGCTGATCACCGCCGTGCCGCTGCTGTTCGCCCACACCGCCCTGGCGGGACGCAGCCGTCACCTGGCCGGTGTCGTCGAGGGGCAGGCGAGTGCCGCCCTGGCCGAACATCTGGAGAATCGTGCGGCCGGCATGCCGGCGGTGGTGGGGAGCGATGCCCGTGATGCCGCTCTGGCTTGATCCCCTGCAGCGCCTGGTCGAGGCGGGCGGTGCGGTCCTGGTGGGGATCGCCCTGGTGGCCATGCTGCTGTTCAGCCTGGCGCTGGAGCGCGTCTGGTACTTCCGCATCACCTATCGGGGGGCCCGCCGTGCCCTGATTCGCCGCTGGGTGTCGCGTGATGATCACCTGACCTGGAGCGCGCGGACCCTGCGCGAGGTCTGGACCCGTGAGCTGATCGCCCGACTGCGTCGCCCGCTGCCCTGGCTCAAGCTGCTGGTGGCCCTCTGCCCGCTGCTGGGGCTGCTCGGCACCGTGACCGGGATGATCGCCGTGTTCGATGGCCTGGCCATGAGCGAGACGAGCCAGGCCCGGGCCATGGCCGACGGCGTGGCGCGGGCGACCCTGCCGACCCTGACCGGCATGGCCGTGGCGGTGGTGGGGCTGCTCTTCACCAGCCGCCTGGAGCACATCATCCGGCGCGAGGACCAGCGGCTGCACGACCGCCTGGCCCGGGCCGTGGAGGAAACCGATGCGTAGACGCCGGCTCACCGCCGACAGTGGCGAGGCCAGCGAGGTCAACCTGACCCCGATGCTGGACGTCGTCTTCATCATGCTGATCTTCTTCATCGTCACCACCAGCTTCATCAAGGAGAGCGGGGTGGAGATCGAGCGCCCCGAGTCGAGCGCCGCCACACCCCGGCCGGATGCCCAGGTGATGGTGGCGCTGACCCCCGAGGGGGCGGTGTGGGTCGACGGCCAGGCGGTGGATGCCCATCGCGTGGGCGAGCGCGTCGCCGGCCTGGTCAGCGAGGGCGGCGGCGTGGTCATCCAGGCCGACCGCGCCGCCACCACTGGCCTGCTGATCGAGGTCATGGACCGCATCCGCCAGGCCGGGGTGGAAGACGTGGCCGTCGCGGCGACCCGGAGCGGTTCATGATCCGCAGGGGGCTGTCGGCGCTCGGCGGCATCTCCCTGGCGTTGCTGCTGTTCTGGCTGCTGGCGCTGCTGGTCGCGCCGCCCGAGCAGGAAATCGAGGTGCTCGAGAGGCCCATGCCCCTGAGCACCATCGAAGCCCCCGAGCCGGTGGAGGAAGAGGTCACCGAACCATCTCCGGAAGCCGCCGCTCCGCCCGAGGCGGCACCGCCGCCGCCCCGGCCGGAGCCTGCGCCTCCCATGGAGAGCCCCATCGCGCTTCCCGAGCCCGAACTGCCGCCGGAGGCGTTCGCGCCGCTGGAGCTCGACACGTCCCTGCCGGAGTTGACCGAGACGCTGCCGGCGCCCGACCCCCAGCCGCAGCCCGACCCCGCCCCCTCGCCGGAGCCCGCCCCCGAATCCCGGTCGGCCGCGACTGAGGCGTCTGCCGAGGCGAGCGCTGAACCCGTGAACCAGGCGCCGGTGGACGTGGGCCGGATCGCGCCCACCAGTCGGGTGCCGCCGGAGTATCCGGCCCGGGCCCAGCGTCGTGGCCTGGAGGGGCATGTCGAACTCGAGTTCGTGATTCGTCCCGACGGGCGCGTCGACGCCTCGACGATTCGCGTCACCGACTCCCGCCCGCGCCATGTCTTCGACGATGCCGCCCGCCAGGCGGTGGCCCGCTGGCGCTTCGAGTCGGCCGAGGGGCTGCGGCGCGCCCGCCAGCGCCTGGAATTCCAGTTGAGATGAGAGCCAGTTGAGGTAAGCGTCATGTGGGCAAAACGACTCGCTTTCCTGTGTGCCATCGCCTGGCTGCTGAATGTCGCGCCGGCAGGGGCCGCACCGTCGCTGCCCGGTGCATTCATCGCCGACCTCGAGGCCCTGCAGCAGCGCCTCGAGCGGGGCGAACTCGACGCCGTGAGCGAGCGCGCCCTGGCCCAGGCGATGCGGCTCGAGGGTGGCAATGCTGCCGACCGCTGGGCGCGTGCTCTCTACCTGCAATTGGCGGCCGGCGCGGAAGCGCGCCGGGAGCGGCCGGCAACCGCGGCCGACCTGCTGAACGCGGCCCGAGGCATCCAGGCGGCCCCCGGCGACTGGCGGGCGGCGCGTCTGCACGACGAGGCCGCGCTGCGCCGTGCGGCGGGGCAGACCGAGCGCGCCGTGGAGTTGCTCGGCGAGTGGCTGGCGCCGCATGGCGACGACTCCGACGAGCAGTGGCGCCTGGTGCGCTGGCTGGCCGAACTCGGGCGCTGGGATGCCGCCGCCGAGCGGGTGGGGCTGGCCCTGCGTGATGCCGACAGCGCCGGGGCCGGGCGGCGTGAGCTCGCCGGCATCGTCTACCAGCGGGCCGGCAGGACGGGTGAGGCCCTGGCCCTGCTCGAGGCGAATCTCGAGGAGGGCGATTCGGCGGCGTCATGGCGTCGGGCCGCGGCCCTGGCCCAGCGACTCGGCGAGCCCGGGCGCGCCGCCGCCATCTGGGAGGCCGGCTGGCGCCGGGGTGTGCTGGCGGGGGAGGAGGACCTGCTGCGGTTGATCAGGCTGCACCTGGCCGGGGGCACCCCGGCGCGGGCCGCCGAGCGGTTGGCCGAGGCGCTGGAGGGTGGCGAGCTGCCCGACACCCCGGCGCATCGGCGGCTGCTGGCCCAGGCCTGGGAGGCGGCACGGGACCGCCAGCGGGCACTGGCAGCCTGGAAGCGGGTGGCGCAGGAGAGCGATGCCGGCGAGGATCGGCGTCGGCTGGAGCAGCTCGCCCGGGCCTGGGGCGAGTCGCGTCGGATCGAGGCGTCGCGGCGCCAGTGACCCTGTGTCGGGTCCCCGGTCGGGCAGGGTCGATCACAGCCGGCGAGCGAGCAGGGACGTCAGCTCCGCGTCGCTGAGTACCAGAGGGTTGGTCTTCATGCTGCCTCCTCGCGCGCCGGCCACCACCCGTGCCAGGTCGCCGTCGGTCATGCCGAACTCGCCCAGGCGCGGCATCGCCAGGCGGCGGGTCCAGTCGCGCAGGGTCGCCACCAGGGCGTCGCAGGCATCGTGGTCGTCCAGGTCGGGCGAGACGTCGAGCAGGCGGCCGACGCGAGCATACTTCGCCAGGGCCTCGGGGGCTTCCGCGCGTTCACGCAGTGCCGAGATGTTCAGCGCGGTGGCCTCGGCCAGCAGGGTGCCGCACACCACGCCGTGGGGGATCGGAAAGAAGGCGCCCAGCGGCGACGCGAGGCCGTGTACCGATCCCAGGCCCGCCTGCGCCAGGGTGATGCCGGACATCAGCGAGGCGTAGGCGAGCCCCGGATAGCCCTCCTCGGCTCGGCGGGGATCGGCTTCCAGGGCGGTCCAGAAACCCCGGCGGAAGGCCTGCATGCCGGACCAGGCCAGCGCATCGGTGGGCGGACTGGCGTTGACGGAGACATGGGACTCCAGCAGCTGGGTGAAGGCGTCCATGCCGTTCGCGGCGATCTGGTCCCCGGGGCAGCCGGCCAGCAGGTCCGGGTCGACCAGGGCGACCCTGGGCACCAGCCGCTCGTCGCGGAAGGATTTCTTGAAGCCGTCCGGCCCCTGCACGCTGAGCACGGCGTTGCGGGTGGCTTCGCTGCCGGTGCCGGCCGTGGTGGGCACGGCGATCAGCGGCACCGCGGGCCCGGGGTAGGGCTGGCCCCGGCCCACCCCCTCGAGATGGTCCATGACCGAGGTGCCGGTGCGCAGCAGCCCGGCCACGGCCTTGCCGGCATCCAGGGCGCTACCGCCCCCGATCGCCACCACGACCTCGACACCCGCGCCGCGATGCGCCGCCACGATGTCATCCACCTGCTGTGGCGAGGGTTCTCCGCCGATACTGACGTGCTGCCAGCCAATGCCCTGCTCGGCCAGTGCCGACTGGAGGTCCGGCCAGCGGGGGGAGTCGACGAAGGAGCGCCTGCCGGTGACCAGCAGGATGCGCCTGCCGTGCCGGGCGACCAGCGCCGGCAGGCGGTCGATGGCCTGGCGGCCGAAGTGGATGTCGGGAAGGGGCGAGAGGCGGAAGGCGTCGAGGCGCTCGAGACGGGGCGAGTCCGGCATGGTGGCGATCCCTGGGGTGGCGGGCTGGACACCCACTATAGGGGGCTCGCCCGGGCCGGGCCAATCGCCATGCCACTGCCGCCTCGAGTGGCGCGGCTCAGAGGTCGAGCTCGGTCCATACCGGGGCGTGGTCGGAGGGCCTCTCCATGCCGCGCAGGTCGTAGTCGATGCCGGCATCCACCACCCGTTCGGCGAGCGGGGCAGTGACCAGGATATGGTCGATGCGCAGGCCGCGCCTGGGGTCGCGCTCGAAGCCCCGCGAGCGATAGTCGAACCAGCTGAAGCGGTCGTCGACCCCGGGGTGGCGTACCCGGTAGCTGTCGGTCAGGCCCCAGGCCTTGATGCCCTCGAGCCATTCGCGCTCCTCAGGCTGGAAGCTGGTCTTGCCGTCGCGCAGCCAGCGCTTGCGGTTGGCCTCGCCGATGCCGATGTCGATGTCCTGGGGCGAGATGTTGAAGTCGCCCATCACCACCAGACGCTCGTCGGGGCGGTGGTCATCGGCCAGCAGGCGCCTGAGCTGGGCATAGAACTGCCGCTTGTGGGGAAACTTCACCGGATGCTCGACGTTCTCGCCCTGGGGAAAGTAGCCGTTCCACACCGTCAGCGGCTCGCCATCGGCCAACCGCAGGCGCACGCCGATCATGCGCCGCTGGGCCTCCTCGCCGTCGTCGGGGAAGCCATGGAGCACCGCGTCCGGCTCCCCGCACTGGGCGGTGTCGACCATCGTCGCCACGCCGTAGTGGCCCTTCTGGCCGTGGAAGTCGACCCGGTAGCCCAGGGACTCCACCGCCTCGACGGGGAATTCGCTGTCCTGGACCTTGGTCTCCTGCAGGCCGATCACCGCCGGTCGGTGCTTGTCGACCAGTGCCTCGAGCTGGTGCAGGCGTGCGCGGATACCGTTGATGTTGAAGGAGACGAGATGCATCAGTCGCTGCTCTCCGGTCCGTCGTCCTCACCCTGCTCCCGATCGGGATGGATGGTGATGGCCTCGCCGGCCTCCTGCCGGGCGAGCTTGCGGGCCGCCTGCAGCTTGCGCTGCTGGCGCTTCTTCTGGGTATAGCGGGTCGACGAGGTCACCTGGTCGGGATTCTCGTGGCGCCACTTCTTGAAATCCTTGCGCTTGCCGGTGCGGATCTGCACCTTGTCGGCCAGCGAGCGTGTCTTCTTGCGGCGTGTCATGACGCATGACTCCTTGCGTGTGCCGGTCCATTCTACCAGCCGTGCCTCGCGCTTCGACAGCGATCCTTGTACCGTCCTTGCGCGAAACGGGCCCTCGGCGGCGTAGGCTGGTACAATACCGGATCGTGTCATGCACCCTATCCACTGAAACGGACTAGACAGCAAGCCTATGAGCGAGTCGGAACAGATCACATCACCGGCCCAGGATCGCAAGCCCAAGCGCCGTCGTCGCAAGCCGCGGCGTCGCCAGTCGTCGAGCTGGGACCTGCGCCAGTTCCAGGTACCGGCGGTGGCGGGCAAGTGGCGCTTCCACGACTTCGACCTGCCGCTGCCGCTGATGCGCGCCATCCACGCCCTGGGCTTCGAGTACTGCACGCCGATTCAGGCCGAGGCCCTGACCCATACCCTGCTGGGGGGCGATGTGGTCGGCAAGGCACAGACCGGGACCGGCAAGACCGCTGCCTTCCTGATCTCGATACTGGCCTACTTCCTCGAGGAGGAGGCGCCCGACGGCCAGAAGCCGGGGGCGCCGCGTGCCCTGATCGTGGCCCCGACCCGGGAGCTGGCCCTGCAGATCGAGAAGGACGCCAAGGCACTGGCGCGCTTCACCGATCTCAACGTGGCCAGCGTCGTCGGTGGCATGGACTACCAGAAGCAGCGCGAGGGGCTGGGCAGGAAGCTCGACATCCTGGTGGCCACCCCGGGTCGCCTGCTCGACTTCCACCAGAAGCGCGACGTCGACCTGACCCAGGTCGAGGTGCTGGTGCTCGATGAAGCCGACCGCATGCTCTCCATGGGCTTCATTCCCGACGTCAAGCGCATCATCCGCCATACGCCGAAGAAGGAGGAGCGCCAGACCTTCCTCTTCTCGGCCACCTTCACCGAGGACATCCTCAACCTGGCGAGCCAGTGGACCCATGAGCCCACCCATGTGGAGATCGAGGTCACGGTGGAGAACGCCGCCGACATCGACCAGCGCGTCTACCTGGTCAGTGACGACGACAAGCAGCGCCTGCTGGTCAAGCTGCTGCAGCAGGAGAGCTTCGACCGGGTGATGGTGTTCGGCAACCGCCGCGACCTGGTGCGCCGCCTCGACGAACTGTTGAAGCAGGCCGGCATCAATGCCGCCATGCTCTCCGGTGACGTGCCCCAGAACCAGCGCATCCGAACCCTCGAGCAGTTCCGCGAGGGCGAGATCCAGGTGCTGGTGGCCACCGACGTGGCCGGCCGCGGCATCCATATCGAGGATGTCAGCCACGTGATCAACTATACCCTGCCGGAAGACCCGGAGGACTATGTCCACCGCATCGGCCGCACCGGTCGCGCCGGCGCCAAGGGGGTGTCGATCAGCTTCGTGGGCGAGGAGGATGCCTTCTCGTTGCCCGAGATCGAGCGCTTCATCAATGCCAAGCTGCCCTGCGAGCATCCGCCGGAAGGGCTGCTTTAACGGCAGCGATGAGCGGTAAGCTTGATGAGCGGTAAGCTTTAAGCTGCAAGAATACCCCTGAAACGCTCGGGACTATTGCGGTTTGCCATCGTCGAGGGGTGCCGGGTCCGGTCGCAGCGAGGGCCTTTTTCCAGGGAAGGAAAAAGTAGCGCCCAGGGACGGGTTCACAGCGCCCTCGCGGAGGCCTGCCGCCGGGACAGCCCCGACACCGAGGTGGCAAAGAAATGCCGACAGCGAATGCCCGGCGGCTGACAGAGCCAGCTCCTATGCGATGGACGCGCCAGCATGCTCGATGAGGTCCTGAAGGGCGAGATCCAGGCCGCCTACCGCCGCGTGCTCGAGGGGCTCGACCTCACGCCGCGCTACGGCCAGCGGCTGATGATCGCCGAGATCGCCCGTACCCTGGCGGGCATCGAGCGCGACGAGGCCGGCCGGCGGACCAGCGACGAGCACGTCTGCGTGCTCGAGGCCGGCACCGGCACCGGCAAGACCCTGGCCTACCTGCTGGCCGCGCTGCCGGTGGCCAAGGCCCGCGGCAAGCGGCTGGTGATCGCCACCGCCACGGTGGCGCTGCAGGAGCAGGTCCTCCACCAGGACCTGCCGGCCCTCAAGGCCCACAGCGGCCTCGATTTCGACTTCGCCCTGGCCAAGGGGCGAGGGCGCTACATCTGCGTGGCGCGCCTCGACCAGGCCCTCGACGGTGGCGAGGAGAATCCCACCCTGTCGCTCTTCGAGCAGTCGCTGGCCAGCGGCGGCGACGCCTTCCAGGCCCTGGCGCAGTCGCTGGGCGAGGCCTACGGCAATGGCCGCTGGGCCGGCGACCGCGACAGCTGGCCCGAGGCCATCGAGGACAGCCACTGGCGGCGTCTCACGGTCGACCATCGCCAGTGCACCAACCGTCGCTGCGGTCACTTCGGGGCCTGCGCCTTCTTCCGTTCTCGCCGGCATCTCGACAGTGCCGACGTCATCGTCGCCAACCACGACCTGGTCCTGGCCGATCTCGCCCTCGGTGGCGGGGTGGTGTTGCCGGCTCCCGGTGACTGCATCTACGTGTTCGACGAGGGGCACCACCTGCCCGACAAGGCGCTGCAGCACTTCACCCACCGCTTCGCCGTGGGCGGGGCGCTGCGCTGGCTGCGCACCCTCAAGAAGTCGCTTGCCGAGCTCAACACCGCCCTGGCGGTGCAGCCGACCCTGGCGCGGTTGCTGGCCGGGCTGCCCCAGGCCATCGACGCCCTGGAGCCGAGGCTCGGCGAGGCCTTCGCCCTGGGCCACCAGCTGGCCGAGCGTCCCCAGGGGCTCGTCGACGGCGAGGAGAGCCGCCACCACCGCTTCGAGATGGGGCGGGCACCGGAGGCGCTGCGCGAACTCGCCGCCGCCCTGGTGGTGATCTTCGCCGAGCTCTCGCGCACCCTGGAGAGCATGAGCGACATCCTGCGCGAGAGCCTCGATCCGGACAAGCACACCGGGCTGCCCCGCGAGCAGGCCGAGGCCTGGCTGCCGCTGGTGGCGCTGCTGCACGGTCGTGCGCTGGAGGCCCACGCCCTGTGGCTGGCCTTCGGCGAGCAGGACGACCCCGGGGAGCCGCCCCGGGCACGCTGGCTGACCCTCGAGCGCTTCGGCGGGGAGCCGGAACTGACCTTCTCGGCGAGCCCGGTCTCGGCCGCCCACACCCTGGCCCGTACCCTCTGGGGCAGCAGCTTCGGTGCCGTGGTGACCTCGGCGACACTGACGGCCCTGGGTCGCTTCGAGCGCCTGCAGGAGCGCGCGGGGCTCGCCAACCGCTACCGCTACCAGCGCCTGCCGAGCCCCTTCGACTACTCCCGGGCGGTGCTCAGCGTGCCCCGCGAGGCGGTCGACCCGGCCGACCGCGAAGGCCACGAGCGGGCCATCGTCGATTTCGTGGAGGGGCTCGGCGAGCACGAGGCGGTGCTGATGCTGTTCTCGTCACGGGCCCAGCTGCGCGGCGTGGAGAAGGCGCTGTCGTCGCCACGCCGCGAGCGGGTGCTGGCCCAGGACCGCCTTCCCAAGCGCGAGCTGATCAGCCGTCACCGGGCGCGGGTCGATGCCGGCGAGGGCAGCATCATCTTCGGCCTGGCGAGCTTCGCCGAGGGGATCGACCTGCCCGGCGACTACCTGACCCATGTGGTGATCACCCGGTTGCCGTTCTCCGTCCCCGATGACCCGGTGGGGGCGACCCTGGCCGAGTGGATCGAGAGCCGTGGCGGCAACCCCTTCATGCGCATCAGCGTGCCGGATGCCTCGATCAAGCTGGTCCAGGCCTGTGGCCGGCTGATCCGCAAGGAGGCCGACAGCGGCCGCATCACCCTGCTCGATCGTCGGGTGCTGACCCGTCGTTACGGCCGGGCGCTGCTGGACGCGCTGCCGCCCTTCGTGCGCGAGATCGACGGCGTCCGCCAGGATACCTGAGCGTGGACGCGACAGGCCCGCCGGCGAAGCTCGGCGGGCCTGTCGTGTCCGACTGCCGTGCGGTGCCTGCTCAGGCCGCCGTGCGGCGAGTCAGTACCGGGGTCAGCTTGTCGTTCATCCTCTTGAAGGACTCGACGGTGGTGTCCCAGTCGATGCAGGCATCGGTGATGGAGACCCCGTACTGGAGCTGGCTGCGGTTCTCGGGGATCTTCTGGTTGCCCCAGCCGATGTTGGATTCCACCATCAGGCCGATGATCGAGCGGTTGCCCTCGAGGATCTGGTTGGTGACGTTCTCCAGCACCAGCGGCTGCAGTGCCGGGTCCTTGTTGGAGTTGGCGTGGGAGCAGTCGATCATGATGTTGGGCTTGACCCCGGCCTGCTTGAGCTCCTGCTCGGCCAGTGCCACGCTGACACTGTCGTAGTTGGGCTTGCCGTTGCCGCCGCGC
Organism: Halomonas terrestris; assembly: GCF_049166755.1. NCBI lineage: Bacteria > Pseudomonadati > Pseudomonadota > Gammaproteobacteria > Oceanospirillales > Halomonadaceae > Halomonas > Halomonas terrestris. The sequence continues at coordinate 18,639 of NZ_JBMHFZ010000025.1, forward strand.
AGTACCACGTGGCCATAGGCGTTGCCGCGGGTGCGGATGATCGCCACCTGGCCGGCCTGGTCGATGCCGAGGAAGTTGTGCGGGTGCGCCACCGACTGCAGGGCGTTGACGGCGACATCCAGGCTGCCGTCGGTGCCGTTCTTGAAACCCACCGGGCAGGAGAGGCCCGAGGCCATCTCGCGATGGGTCTGGGACTCGGTGGTACGGGCCCCGATGGCCGACCAGCTGATGCAGTCCTGGAGGTACTGGGGCGAGATCGGGTCCAGGGCCTCGGTGGCCAGCGGCAGGCCCATCTCGGCCAGCTCCACCAGCAGGCGGCGGGCGATGTGCAGGCCCTCCTCGATCTCGAAGGAGTCGTTGAGATGCGGGTCGTTGATCAGCCCCTTCCAGCCCACGGTGGTGCGTGGCTTCTCGAAGTAGACGCGCATCACGATGTAGAGGCTATCCTGCACCTCATCGGCCAGCCGACGCAGGCGGCGTGCATAGTCCAGGGCCGCGTCGACGTCGTGGATGGAGCAGGGGCCGACCACCACCAGCAGGCGCGGGTCGTCACCGTCGAGGATGCGCTGGATCGTCTCGCGACCCTCGATCACCGTGCGTTCGGCGGCCTCGGTGAGGGGGATCTCCCTCTTCAGGGCCTCGGGGGTGATCAGGACGTCCTGGGCGAGGACGTTGAGGTTGTTGACCTGCTGCTCTGACATTGTGCTACCTGTGTCGTGTCTGCGCTGATGGCGAATAATAGTGGTCTCTACTATCGCCCGCGGGCATGGCAAAAATCAATCGTCCAGGGAACCGTCGGCGGTCCGGCCTGTCCCAGCGCGGGCATCGCCGGCGCGGCATTCGGCTTGATGGAAGCGCGAGAAACGGGAACACTTGTGCCACTTCGGCTCCGGCCTTCAACTCCCAGCTGCCCCAGGGCTCCAGGTTGACACTATGCATGCTTTACCAGTCCGTCCGTGGCGCCTCATCGGCACCCTCTCTTGCACACTTCGGCCGGGGAGGGCGTGAATGGGGACCCGGGAGACCGACCAGCAGCTCGTCGAGCGCGCCCAGAAGGGGGATACCCGCGCCTTCGACCTGCTGGTGAGGAAGTACCAGCACAAGATCATCGGGCTGATCGGGCGCTACGTGCACGACCATGCCGAGGTCCAGGACGTCGCCCAGGAGGCCTTCATCAAGGCCTACCGGGCGCTCGGCAAGTTCCGCGCCGAGAGCGCCTTCTATACCTGGATGTACCGGATCGCCATCAACACCGCCAAGAACTACCTGGTCTCCAAGGGGCGTCGTCCGCCGGGCAGTGATCTCGACATCGTGGATGCCGAGATCGTCGACCACAGCGGTCGCCTGGCCGACATCGAGTCCCCGGAGGCGGCGATCGCCCGGGACCAGCTGGAGGCCGCGGTTTTCGAGGCGATCGAGAACCTGCCCGATGACCTGCGCACCGCCATCACCCTGCGCGAGCTCGATGGACTCTCCTACGAGGACATCGCCCACATCATGCAGTGTCCGGTGGGCACGGTGCGGTCTCGGATCTTCCGGGCGCGAGAGGCGGTGGACCAGCATATCCAGCCCCTGGTCACCACCTCGCGCAACCGTGAACCGATGCCCGAATGAGGCGGATTATCAAGGTTTTTGACGATTTGCTGAACTGTCCGGCGCCTGCGGCGTCAGAAGCAGTGACCGACCCGCTACCGGCGGGTCCTAACATGTCGGCACTCCCGGGCTGTGACCGCGAATGCCGACCTTCCAGGCTGTCAATGGACGCAAGGCGGGGCGCCTTGCGAGTGCGAGGGTGTGAAGAATGAGTCAGAACGCACGGGAATCGCTTTCTGCCCTGATGGACAACGAAGGTGATGAGCTCGAGTTGCGTCGGGTATTGAAGTCGTTGGACGACTCTCCGGACGCTGCCGAGGCCTGGCGACGCTACCATCTGATGCGCAGCCTGATGCGGCGCGAACCGGGTGTCGATGTCTCCACCGACCTTTCCGCCGGCGTCATGGCGCGGCTCCGGGACGAGCAGGTGCCCCTGCCCGAGGCCGCGGTGCCGGCCGCTCGTCGCTCCCTTCCATTCGCTCGCAGCGCCGGCATCGCCGCGGCGGTCTCGTTGATGGTGATCACCGGTGCACAGTTCTACCAGGGCAGCGGTACCGGCGGTGAACCCGACCTGGCTGCCGGCAGCCAGCCGGCACCGGCCTCGCTGGCGACGAGCGAGGGCGGCACCGGCAGCTCGGCGCGGCCGTCGCTGGTCGACCTGCCGCTGTTCCAGGCCCCCACGGGACCCTCCGGCGACGGCCGGGGCCTGATGACCGTCGGTGCGGGCGCCGAGTCACCCATGTTCATGGCGCCCAGCCCACGCCAGTCGCTGAGGTCCGACGAGGAGCAGGCGCGCCTGCTGCAGTCCTACCTGGACCGCCATGCCGAGGGGTCCGCCTATCGCAGCGGTGACGCCTGGATGCCGCTGCTGCGCGCCTCGGGCAGCGAATCGCTGGGCACTCGCTGATGCCGGGGGGGGGTTGATGCACGAGAGGCTGGTGCACCGCCGCCTGGTGGTGTCGCTGCTCGTCGCGGCCGGCCTGTCGCTGGCGGTCGGCGCCCAGGCCCGCGCGGCCGACACCGGGCCCGGCGATCGCTTCGACTGCCGCGAGCTGGCGGGCCAGGCCGCGCCGGAGACCGCCCTGGAGTGGTTCGAGCGCAGCCTCTGGGCCAGTCACTGCTACGAGTTCCAGGCCCGTGCCGTGCGGATCGGGTATGACGGTGTCAGGACCCTGGCCCTCTCCCACCATGTCGAGGACGGCGTCGAACGCGAGGTGGCCAGCTTCCTCGATGGCCCGCCGGTCGTCTTCGAGCGCAGGGGGCGCATCGGTCGCCTGAGCTGGGCCGAGGAGGGCAGCGAGGTGCCGGCGTCCCCAGACGGGATCGCCGCCCATCTCGAGGGCCTCTATCGACTGCAGCTGGGCGGCGAGGAGCGAATCGCCAGCCGCCGGACCCTGCGCCTGGACATCGAGCCCCTCGACAGCTTCCGCTTCGGTCATCGCCTGTGGCTCGACACGGCCACGGCCCTGCCGCTCAAGCAGGTCCTGCTGGACGAGGCGGGCCGGGTGGTCGAGACCTTTCAGTTCACCCAGATCGACCCGCCGCGCCTCCATGAGGGCCATGTGGTCCTCGACCGGCGTCGGCAAGCGCCCACCGATCCCTGGCACCCGGGCTGGCTGCCCGAGGGCTTCGTGCCCCAGCCGGTGGATACCCGCAGTTCCCGGCACGGGGACGAGGTCACCCACCGCCTCTACAGCGACGGCCTCTCCACCCTCAGCCTGTTCATCGAGCCCATCGAGGGTGCCGACCTGCTGGCGCCGGGGATGCATCGCCTCGGTGTCTCCCATGCCGCCGTGCGTCATCGCGAGCTGGGTGGCCGCCCCATGCAGGTGGTGGCGATGGGCGAACTGCCGCCCCGGGTGCTGCTGCGTGTGGCCGACACCCTGGAGTGGCGCAGTGCGACGGGCGCCGTGTCGCCGGTGATTTCCGACACCGATGCGGCCGGGGAGGCGCCATGAAGGCGAGCCCGCGCCTTGGTTTCGCGGCCCCGTGCCGCCATTCTGGTCGACATGGCGAACCCTGTGGCCCCTGGCTGCTGGCCTGAGCCACAACCGCCGATCACACGACACTTCCTCTTGACGTTCACAGGAGCACTCCATGAAGCACATGATTCGACCTCTCTCCCTGTGGATGCTGCTGGCCGCGACCCTGCTGGCCTGGCAGTCGGCCATCGCCCGTGAGCTGCCGGACTTCACCGAACTGGTGGAAGAGGCCGCGCCGGGCGTGGTCAACATCTCGACCACGCGCGTGGTGCAGGGGCGTGATCCCTTCCAGGGGTTCGGTGGCCAGGAGATTCCCGAGATCTTCCGCCACTTCTTCGGCGATCGCTTTCCTGAGCCCCCGGGCGGCGGCGGCCAGGGGCGCCCCGAGGAGCGCCAGTCGCTGGGCTCCGGCTTCATCATCAGCGAGGACGGCTACATCCTGACCAATGCCCACGTGGTTCAGGAGGCCGACGAGATCCTGGTGCGGCTCAACGATCGTCGCGAGCTGCAGGCCGAGCTCATCGGTGCCGACGAACGCACCGACGTGGCCCTGCTCAGGGTGGACGCCGATGACCTGCCGGCCCTGTCCCTGGGTGACTCCGACACCCTGCGGGTCGGGGAGTGGGTGGCCGCGATCGGCTCGCCGTTCGGTTTCGACTCCTCGGTGACGGCCGGCATCATCAGTGCCATCAACCGTACCCTGCCGCGGGATGCCTACGTCCCCTTCATCCAGACCGACGTGGCCATCAACCCGGGCAACTCCGGCGGGCCGCTGTTCAACCTCGACGGCGAGGTGGTGGGGATCAACTCCCAGATCTTCACCCGCAGCGGCGGTTTCATGGGGCTCTCCTTCGCCATTCCCATCAACGTGGCCATGGAGGTGGCCGACCAGCTGCGTGACGACGGCCGTGTCAGCCGCGGCTGGCTCGGCGTGATGATCCAGCCGGTCTCCCGGGACCTGGCCGAGTCCTTCGGCATGGACAGTCCCAGCGGCGCACTGATCGCCGACCTCGATCCCCAGGGCCCGGCGGCTCGTGGCGGCCTGCAGGCCGGCGACATCATCCTCGAGGTCGACGGCGACGAGGTCGATCGCTCCAGCACCCTGCCGCGCCTGATCGGCCGTACGAACCCCGGCAGCGAGGTCGAGCTGATGCTGCTGCGCGACGGCGAGCAGCGTCGCGAGACGGTGACCGTGGGTGACTGGCCCGACGCCGAGGGCCGTGAGGTGACCCGTGCCGAGCAGAGCGACCGCCAGGCCCGGCTGGGGCTGGCCGTTGGCGAACTCGATGCCGAGGAGCGCGAGCGCCTCGGCATCGAGGGCGGTGTGCGGGTCCGTGAGCTCGACCCGAGCGGTGCCGCCGCCGCCGCCGGGATCCGTCCGGGAGACGTGCTGGTCAGTCTCGACCACCAGCCGGTGCAGAGCCCCGAGCAGCTGGTCGAGGTGGTGGCGGCACTGCCCTCGGATCGCGCCGTGCCGGTGCGCCTCTACCGTGACGGGCGTTCGCTGTTCGTCGCCCTGCGCCTCGCCGACGGCTGAACACCCCGTCGGCCGGATTCCCCCGGAAACTGCAACCCGACGGCCAGTCCGTCGGGTTGCTGTTACTGCCCGGCGCATCCCGCTACAATAGCGCCCATTCCCATGCCCGCATGCCGGCGTCACGACGCCTGGACGTGGCCCGACACCAACCAGACAGAAGCGACTCGATGTCCCAAGACACCCCCTCCGACAAGCTCAAGCACATCCGCAACTTCTCGATCATCGCGCATATCGACCACGGCAAATCGACCCTGGCCGACCGCCTGATCCAGACCTGCGGCGGCCTGAGCGAGCGCGAGCTCAAGGAGCAGGTGCTCGACTCCATGGACCTCGAGCGCGAGCGCGGCATCACCATCAAGGCCCAGTCGGTAACGCTCGACTACCACGCCCGGGACGGCAACACCTACCAGCTCAACTTCATCGACACCCCGGGGCACGTGGACTTCTCCTACGAGGTCTCCCGCTCGCTGTATGCCTGTGAGGGCGCGCTGCTGGTGGTGGATGCGGGTCAGGGCGTCGAGGCCCAGTCGGTGGCCAACTGCTACACCGCCATCGAGCAGGGCCTCGAGGTGCTGCCGGTGCTCAACAAGATGGACCTGCCCCAGGCCGACCCCGACAAGGTCTCCCACGAGATCGAGGAGATCATCGGCCTCGACGCCACCGATGCCTGCCAGGTCTCGGCCAAGAGCGGCCTGGGCATCGATGCACTGCTCGAGCGCCTGGTACGCGACATCCCGCCGCCCAAGGGGGATCCGCAGGCGCCGCTGCAGGCATTGATCATCGACTCCTGGTTCGACAACTACCTGGGGGTGGTCTCCCTGGTGAGGATCTTCGACGGCACCCTGAAGAAGGGCGAGAAGATCCGCATCAAGTCCACCGGGCGGGACTGGCAGGCCAACGAGGTGGGCATCTTCACCCCGCTGCGCCGCGAGACCGGCGTGCTGCGCGCCGGCGAGGTGGGGTTCATCGTCGCCGGGATCAAGGAGATCCAGGGCGCCCCGGTGGGGGATACCATCACCCACACGAAGACCCCCGACGTGCCGCGTCTGCCCGGCTTCCAGAAGGTCAAGCCGCAGGTCTATGCCGGGATGTTCCCGGTCAGTGCCGACGACTACGAGGACTTCCGCGACGCCCTGGAGAAGCTGGCGCTCAACGATGCCTCCCTGGAGTACGAGCCGGAGAACTCCGATGCGCTGGGCTTCGGCTTTCGTGTCGGCTTCCTCGGCACCCTGCACATGGAGATCATCCAGGAGCGCCTCGAGCGCGAGTACGACCTGGACCTGCTCACCACCGCCCCCACCGTGGTCTACGAGCTGGCCATGAAGAACGGTGAGGAGATGTACGTCGCCAACCCCTCCAAGCTGCCCGACATGGCCGACGTGGAGGAGATGCGCGAGCCCATCGTGCGGGCCAGCATCCTGGTGCCCCAGGAGTTCGTCGGCAATGTCATCACCGAGTGCGAGCAGCGCCGTGGCACCCAGCTCGACATGCAGTTCCTGGGCAGCCAGATCCAGCTGACCTACGAGCTGCCGATGAGCGAGGTGGTGATGGACTTCTTCGACCGCCTGAAGTCCATCTCCAAGGGCTATGCCTCGCTCGAGTACAACTTCGAGCGCTTCCAGGCGGCCAAGCTGGTCCGCCTGGACGTGCTGATCAACGGCGACAAGGTCGATGCCCTGGCGGTGATCATCCACCGCGACCATGCCCATGGTCGCGGGCGGATCCTGGTCGAGAAGATGAAGGAACTGATTCCGCGCCAGATGTTCGACGTGGCCATCCAGGCCGCCATCGGCGGCCAGGTGGTGGCGCGCTCCACCGTCAAGGCGCTGCGCAAGAACGTCACCGCCAAGTGCTACGGTGGCGACGTGACCCGCAAGAAGAAGCTGCTCGAGAAGCAGAAGGCGGGCAAGAAACGCATGAAACAGGTCGGCAGGGTCGAGATTCCCCAGGATGCCTTCCTCGCCGTGCTCAAGGTTAACGACTAGGAACGGATGACCGCATGGACTTCTCTCTTCTGCTGGTGGTGGCGGTCGCCGTCACCGGCCTGATCTGGCTGCTGGATCTGGTCTGGTGGCGCCCCGCGCGTCGCCAGCGGCTGGTGACCGTCGAGGCGGGCACTACCGAGGGCCTCGACGAACATGCCCGCGAGAAGGCGCTCAAGGAGCCCTGGCCGGTCGACTATTCCCGCTCCTTCTTCCCGGTGCTGCTGGTGGTGCTGGTGCTGCGCAGCTTCGTGGTCGAGCCCTTCCAGATTCCCTCGGGGTCGATGCGCCCGACCCTGGAAGTGGGCGACTTCATCCTGGTCAACAAGTTCACCTACGGCCTGCGGCTGCCGGTGGTGCATACCCGTATCGTCGAGTTCAACGAGCCCGAGCGCGGGGACGTCATGGTGTTCCGCTTCCCCAGCGAGCCCTCTGTCAACTTCATCAAGCGTGTCGTCGGCCTGCCCGGCGACCGCATCCGCTACGAGGGCAAGCAGCTCTTCGTCAATGGCGAGCCGGTGACCAAGCGGCTGCTGTCGGAGGCGGGGCCCGGGGCGCCGGGGGAACTGCTGCTCGAGGAGCGCCTGGGCGAGTTGGCCCACCGTATCTACAATAATCCTCGAGACCCGGGCCCACAGGTACGCGAGCTGGTGGTTCCCGAGGGCCACTACTTCACCATGGGCGACAATCGGGATCACTCCAACGACAGCCGCTACTGGGGCTTCGTGCCGGAGGAGAACATCGTCGGCCGTGCCTTCGCCGTGTGGATGCACTGGGACGGGGGACTACCCAGTTTCACCAGCATGCGACGCATCCACTAGACCCGGTCGTCCGAGCGCGACGGTCGTGCGGCCCTGACCCGTTTCCACAACCCTTCAGCCCCGACATCGATCATTCAGGAGCTTCGTGAGCAACTCCCTCAACGCCCTCAGCCGACGCCTCGGCCACTCCTTCGGCGACGCCGACCTGATGGAGCTGGCCATGACGCACCGCAGCTTCGGCGGCCAGAACAACGAACGCCTCGAGTTTCTCGGCGATTCGATCGTCAACTTCGTCATCGCCGAGGCGCTCTTCAAGCGCTTTCCCGAAGCCAGGGAAGGCCAGCTGTCGCGCCTGCGCGCCAGGCTGGTCAAGGGCCAGACCCTGGCCGAGCTGGCCCGGGAAATGGGCTTCGGCGAGTATCTCCGCCTGGGCTCCGGCGAGATGAAGAGCGGCGGCCACCGCCGCGAGTCGATCCTCGCCGATGCCGTGGAGGCGGTGATCGGCGCCATCTACCTCGACGCCGGCATGGATGTCGCCCGGGCCCGGGTCCTCTCCTGGTATGCCGAACGGCTCGAAGCCATCAGCCTGCAGGACACCCAGAAGGATCCCAAGACCCGGCTGCAGGAGTTCCTGCAGTCGCGGCAGTCGCCGTTGCCGCGCTACGAGGTGGTCTCGGTGGAGGGCGAGGCCCATGCCCAGACCTTCACCGTCGAGTGCCATATCGAGATGCTCGACGAGCACACCACCGGGGTCGGCCCCAGCCGCCGCCATGCCGAGCAGCAAGCCGCCGAACAGGCCCTGGTTCGGCTCGAACCCAGGGGAGCGCGCCCATGACCCGGACCTGCGGCTTCGTGGCCATCGTCGGCCGGCCCAACGTCGGCAAGTCGACCCTGATGAACCGGATCCTCGGCCAGAAGATCTCGATCACCTCGCGGCGCCCCCAGACCACCCGCCACCAGGTGATGGGCATCAAGACCGAGGGCGAGGCCCAGTTCATCTACGTCGATACGCCCGGCATCCACATCATGGCGAAGGATCGCAACAAGGCGATCAACCGCTTCATGAACCAGGCGGCGACCCAGGCCCTGCGCGACGTCGACTGCGTGGTCTTCATCATCGACCGCACCCGCTGGTCCGACGAGGACCAGGTGGTGCTCCAGCGCCTCGAGCACGTGAAGGCGCCGGTGATCCTGGCGGTCAACAAGGTCGACCGGCTGCAGGACAAGACCAGCCTGCTGCCCTGGCTGGAGGAGGTCGGTGCCCGGCGCGATTTCGCCGCCATCGTGCCGATCTCCGCCAAGCACGGTACCAACGTGCCGGAGCTGGAGGCCGAGGTGGCCAGGCACCTCCCGGAGAGCCTCCACTACTTCCCCGAGGACCAGATCACCGACAAGAGCCAGCGCTTCCTGGCCGCCGAACTGGTACGCGAGAAGGTGATGCGCCAGCTCGGTGACGAGTTGCCCTACCAGATGACCGTGGAGATCGAGGAGTTCCGCGACGAGGGCCGGGTGGTGCACATCAGCGCCTTGATCCTGGTGGAGCGGCAGGGGCAGAAGAAGATCCTCATCGGCGAGAACGGCGAGCGCATCAAGAGCATCGGCCGCGAGGCCCGCCTCGACATGGAGCGGGCGCTGGGCGCCAAGGTGATGCTCAACCTCTGGGTCAAGGTGAAGCGTGGCTGGTCCGACGACGAGCGGGCACTGAAGAGCCTGGGCTATAACCTGGACTGAGTACGACGTGTCCCCCGGGGGTGGCGGCGCCTATGGGGTCGGACCCCAGCCGGGTCGCCATCACTGCCCTGGTGCATCTTGCCTGCGGTATCGACACCGCCGGGGACTGACCCCATAGGGGAACCTCGGCGCTTCCTGCATCGAACCTCACGGAAAGGCCATGCAGCCAGAGCCGGCATTCCTTCTGCACAAGCGCCCCTATCGCGAGACCAGCGCGCTGGTCGAGCTGCTGACCCTCGGGCACGGTCGGGTGCGAGCCGTGGCCCAGGGGGTCCAGCGTCCCGGCAGCCGGTCGCGGGGACGGCTGCAGCCCTTCGCGCCGCTGCTCGTCACCTGGACCGGCAACGGCGAGCTCAAGCGGCTGCGCCTGATGGAGGGCCACGGCGCCGCGGCCCTGCTGGCCGGGGAGGGGTTGCTCTGCGGCCTCTACGCCAACGAACTGCTGACCCGCACCCTGCCGGTGGAGTTTCCGGGGGCCGAGGTGTTCGCCTTCTACACGGCGCTGCTCGAGGCGCTGCCGCGGCCGGACGGGCGCGCCGCGGCGCTGCGCCGCCTGGAAGTCGCCCTGCTCGAGGCCCTGGACGCCGCGCCACGCTTCAGTGAACCCGATGGCCGCAGCCTGGACCCCCAGCGCCGTTACCGCTTCGATGCCGCCTCGCGCGCCTTCATTCCCGGAGAGCCGGGCATCGATGGCCGCACCCTGCGCCTGCTGGAGGCCGGCGACTGGGGTGAGCCAGGGCTCGGCGGGCCGGCCAAGGCGGTGACCCGGGCGGCACTGGCCCCGCTGCTCGGCACGCGCCCGCTGCGCTCCCGGGAGCTGATGCGCCAGCTTGCCGAGACCCGGCTTCGCCGGGAGCGATAAGCTGTAAGCTTGAAGCAGCATGAAAAAGCCCTTGCCATTGGTGGAGCGGGTGGCAGCATCAGGGCTTGGCTTCCAGCTTACGGCTTATTCGAGGAGACCCCTATGCACCCCCCCCGTATCCTGCTCGGCGTCAACATCGACCATATCGCCACCCTGCGCCAGGCGCGGGGCACCCGCTACCCCGATCCCGTCCAGGCCGCGCTGCTCGCCGAGGAAGCCGGCGCCGACGGCATCACCGTGCACCTGCGCGAGGATCGCCGCCATATCCAGGAGCGCGACGTCCGGCTGCTCGCCGAGGTGCTCAACACCCGCATGAACCTGGAGATGGCGGTCACCGAGGAGATGATTCGCCTGGCCGAGGCGGTGCGCCCGGCCCACGTCTGCCTGGTGCCGGAGAAGCGCGAGGAGCTGACCACCGAGGGCGGGCTGGACGTGGTCGGTGGCTTCGAGGCCGTCGCCGCGGCCTGCCAGCGCCTGGCCGAGGCCGGCTGCGAGGTGTCGCTGTTCATCGACCCCGTGCCCGAGCAGCTCGAGGCCGCGGCGGAGGCCGGGGCGCCGGTGATCGAGCTGCACACCGGCGCCTACGCCGAGGCCTCCGGCGAGGCGGCCCGCCATGAGCATGCCCGCCTCGCCGCCGCCGTCGAGATGGCGCTGGAGCTGGGGCTCACGGTCAACGCGGGTCATGGCCTGAACTACCACAATGTCGAGGCCATCGCGGCGCTCCCCGGTCTCCACGAGCTCAACATCGGCCATGCGATCATCGCCCGGGCCCTGTTCGTCGGCCTCAAGGAGGCGGTGGCCGAGATGAAGCGCCTGGTGATCGCTGGCCAGGAAGCCGGCCTGCTGGCGGCCATCGACGACCATGACCACGCCGGACATGGCGAGGCTGGCGGCTGTTGCCGATGATCATCGGAGTCGGCACCGATATCGCGCGGGTGGCGCGCTTCGAGCATGCCATGGCACGCCACGGCATGCGCTTCGCCCTGCGCCTGCTGGGCGAGACCGAGCTCGAGCGTTTTCACGGCCATGGCCAGCAGGCGGCCTTCCTGGCCAAGCGCTTCGCCGCCAAGGAGGCCTTCGTCAAGGCGTTGGGCACCGGGCTGCGGCGTGGCATGCGCTGGACCGAGATCCAGGTGGTCAACGACGCCCTGGGGCGACCCTCGCTGGTGCTCGGCGGCAAGGCCCACGAGCTGGCCGGGGTCGCCGGGGTGCGGGCCATTCACCTGTCGTTGACCGACGAGGAGGAACTGGCGGTGGCCTTCGTGGTGCTCGAGGGCTGAGTCGCCTGCCAGTCGCGCAGCCCCGCCATGGCGGCGAAGAGGTCATCGAGCAGCGGGGTGACACCCTCGCGGCCGCGTGAGCGAAGGCGCGTCTCCAGGGTCTCGGCGAGCAGGGCCAGGCGTGGTGCGCCACAGTAGCGGCAGGCGCCGTTGAGGGCGTGAATGGCATCCAGCAGCGCCTCGTCGTCCTCCCGCTCCAGGGCATCACGGATCGCCGCCTCGCTCTCCGGCAGCGAGGCCGCCAGGCGGGCCAGCAGCTCCCTCGCCAGTGTCTCGCGTCCCCCGGCCAGGCGTGTCCCCAGGGCCAGGTCGACCACCGCCAGCTCGCCATCATCGCCGGACGGCTCGACGGGAGTGCCGGCGGTTTCCGCGGCCGGCAGCGCCGGCAGGTCGAGGTGGCGCTGCAGCAGCTCGGCCAGCGCGTGGCCATCCAGCGGCTTGATCAGCACATCGTCGAGCCCGCCGGCGAGCAGGCGGCGGCGCTCCTCCTCCAGCACATGGGCGGTGACCGCGACGATGGGCAGGTGGCTCCAGGCCCCTCGCAGCCGGCGCATCGCCCGGGTGGTCTCGACCCCGTCCATGCCCGGCATCCGGATGTCCATCAGGACCAGGTCGTAGCAGCGCTCCTGGGCCATGGCCAGGGCCTCCTCGCCACTCGCGGCGAGGTCCACCACGAGGCCCGGCCGCTGGATCAGCTCCCGCAGCAGCAGGCGGTTGGACTCGGTGTCATCCACCGCCAGCAGTCGCCGCGTGGTCGTCCCGGCTTCCTCCGTGACGGCGGGCAGGCCGGACGGCAGCTCCCCGCCCAGCTGGCGCTGCACGGCCTCCACCAGGGCGGCCCTGGAGAACGGCTTGCTCAGTATCTCCCCGCCGTGGGACAGCGTCAGCATCGGCAGGTCCAGTGGACTGGTGTTGACCAGCAGCAGGGCAGGGCAGGCGAGGGCGTCGAGCCGGCCTTGCCAGGTCGCCACCCCGGCGGCGTCGAGGGCCTGGTCGGGAATGCCCGCCACCAGCAGGGCAGGCGAGCACTCGTCGGGTGGCGCCTGCCTGCCATCGATCACCCGCGCGCCCCAGCGACCGAGCAAGTGGCGCAGCGCCCGCCAGGTGGCGGGGTGTGGTTCGTCCAGCAGTACGGTTTGTCCCGCCAGCAGGAGTTCCGGGGGACGCTCGCACGCCTCGTCGCCCTCCAGCGGCAGGGTGAAGGCGAAGGTCGAGCCCACGCCGGGTTCGCTCTCGACACCGATCTCGCCCCCCATCTGCTCGACCAGCTGGCGACAGATGGTCAGGCCCAGGCCGGTGCCACCGAACTCGCGGGAGTGACTGGGATTGGCCTGGCGGAAGGCCTGGAACAGCCGTTGGCAGCTCTCGGGGGAGAGGCCGATGCCGGTGTCGCTGACGCTGATGCGCAGGGTCACCCGCCCCGGCTCGGCCTGTTCCACCATGACCCTGACGATCACCTCGCCCCGTTCGGTGAACTTGATGGCGTTGTTGACCAGGTTGGTCAGCACCTGGCGGATGCGCAGCGGGTCGCCGGTCAGGGTGGCGGGGACATCGTCATAGACCAGCCCCAGCAGCTGCAGGTCCTTCTGATGGGCATGGGGGGCCTGCAGGGCGAGCACATCGTCCACCAGTGCCACCATGTCCAGGGCCACATGCTCGAGTTCCAGCCGGCCGGCCTCGATCTTGGAGAAGTCGAGCACGTCGTTGACCAGCATCAGCAGGTTGTCGCAGGCGCGATGAACATGGTCGAGCCACTCGCGCTGGCGCGGCTCGAGTCGCGAACGCCCCAGCAGGCGACAGAAGCCGATGATGCCGTTGAGCGGGGTGCGTATCTCGTGGCTCATGTTGGCGAGGAATTCCGACTTGATGCGGTTCGCCTCCAGGGCCCGGCGGTGGGCCATGTCGAGCTCGATGTTCTGGACCTCGATGGTCTCCATCGACTCCTGCAGCTCGGCGGTGGTCTGCTCGATCTGCAGCCTGGCCTCGTCCCGCGCCCGGTCGAGGTGCTCGGACAGGGCATTGACCCGCTCGACCAGCCCGGCCAGCTCCGGTGGACCCGAGACGCTCAGGGGCGGGGGCCTGTCGTCCCGGGCTAGCCGCGCCAGGGCCCGGTCGGCGGCCTGTACCGGGGTGGTGAGGTGACGGCCGGTGGTAAAGGCGAGCAACCACAGCAGCAGCCCGGTCACCAGCAGGCCCACCCCGGCGCTGGCCAGGCGCCGGTAGTGATCCAGCACCAGGGAGATGGCATCGATGTCGACTTCCAGCCAGGCCGCTGCCGCCGGGTGGGCCGCCAGGGGGGCCTGCAGTCGCCACAGTCGCCCGTCGGTATCCAGCCGGGTGTCGGTCGCCTCCGCAGGCAGGGACGCCTCCCGCAACCGCCCGAGCTCGAGCCGGGTCGCCCCCTCGGCCCCGCGAATGCCCACCGCCCGGACTTCCTCCAGTTCGAGAAGGCGTCCCGCCAGGGTCTCCAGGGCGGCGCGATCACCCTCGGCCAGGGCGGCGCTCAGCTCCGGGCCGAGCAGGTCGACGGCGGTGAGGAGACGCTCCTGCAGCGCCTGCCGGTGGTGCTCGGACTCCATGTGGAGGAGGATGCCGGCGAGGAGCGTGAGCAGCAGCAGCGGCAGTCCCAGCAGCAGGGCGAGCAGTCGGTTCCTGAGCGTCATCGGTGGGCTCTTCGGCATTGATTCCGGGACAGTATGACACAGCGGGCGAGGATGCCTGTCCACTCCGGCGCGGCGCGGATATAATAGCGAAAAGGCGTTTCCACAAGGAAGGTTGCATGAATTTCCCTACCATCGAGGACGTCGTCGGCCATACGCCGCTGGTCCGCCTGAAGCGTATCGGAGCCGGACGCAACAACACCCTGCTGGCCAAGCTCGAGGGCAACAATCCGGCCGGTTCGGTGAAGGATCGCCCGGCGCTCAGCATGGTCGAGCAGGCCGAGGCGCGCGGCGAGATCCGCCCCGGGGACACCCTGGTCGAGGCGACCTCCGGCAACACCGGCATCGCCCTGGCCATGGCCGCCGCCATCAAGGGCTACCGGATGGTGCTGATCATGCCCGAGAGTGCTTCCGAGGAGCGCAAGCAGGCCATGGCGGCGTTCGGTGCCAGCCTGATCACCGTCAGCAAGGAGGGCGGCATGGAAGAGGCCCGCGACCTCGCCGAGGCCATGGTCTCCCGCGGGGAGGGCAAGCCGCTGAACCAGTTCGCCAACCCGGACAACCCGCTGGCCCACTATCGTGGAACCGGCCCGGAGATCTGGGAACAGACCGGCGGCACCATCACTCACTTCGTCAGCTCCATGGGGACCACCGGCACCATCATGGGGGTGTCGAAGTACCTCAAGGAGCGCAACCCCGACGTGCAGATCATCGGCCTGCAGCCGGAGGACGGCGCCAGCATCGCCGGCATCCGGCGCTGGCCGGAAGCGTATCTGCCGAGCATCTTCGATGCCAGCCGGGTCGACCGGGTGCTCGACATCGGCCAGCACGAGGCCGAGGAGCACATGCGCCGCCTGGCCCGCGAGGAGGGCATCTTCGCCGGTGTCTCCTCGGGGGGCGCCCTGGCCGGCGCACTGCGCGTCGCCGCCGAGGTCGAGAATGCCGTGATCGTGTTCATCGTCTGCGACCGGGGAGATCGCTACCTCTCCACCGGCCTGTTCGCCCCGGAGCTCTGAAATGGCGGGACTGGGCAAGCGGCGTCCCTCGCGGGTCCGCTCCGGCGTGTCCGGCCTGCAGGGGCGTCAGGCGCCTCAGGCCTCCTCCGGGGTGTCTCCCGGGGATGCTGACGAGCCGGTGACCATCGAACGGCTGGCCCATGACGGCCGGGGCGTGGCGCATACCCTGGACGGCAAGACCCTGTTCGTCGAGGGGGCGCTCGCCGGCGAACGGGTCGAGGTGGCCGTACATCGTGCCCGCAGGCGTTTCGACGAGGCGCATGTGCGTGAGCTCGTCACCCCCTCGCCCGAGCGGGTCACGCCGCCCTGCGATTACTTCGGCCGCTGCGGCGGTTGCGATTTCCAGCACCTCGCCCTGGATGCCCAGCGTCGCCACAAGGTGGCGGTGCTGCTCGACCTGCTGGGCCGCCAGGGTGTCGAGGTGGCCGGAGAGCCGGAACTGCTGGCCGGGGCCGGCGAGGGGTATCGTCGCCGTGCCCGGCTGGGGGTCAAGGTCGATGCCGCGGGTGACGTGCATCTCGGGTTCCGTGCCCGCCACAGCCACCGCCTGGTGGACATCGACGCCTGCACCGTTCTGGTGCCGTCGCTCGGTGGCCTACTGCTGCCGCTGCACGATCTGGTGGCATCCCTGGAGGCGCCGCGCCAGGTGGGGCACCTGGAA
Source organism: Halomonas terrestris (assembly GCF_049166755.1). Lineage (NCBI taxonomy): Bacteria > Pseudomonadati > Pseudomonadota > Gammaproteobacteria > Oceanospirillales > Halomonadaceae > Halomonas > Halomonas terrestris. The sequence continues at coordinate 34,704 of NZ_JBMHFZ010000025.1, forward strand.
CTGCTCGAGAGCGACCAGGGCGTGACCCTGGTGGTTCGCCAGCTGCGGGACCACGCCGCCGATGCCGAGCGCTGGCGGGACTTCGCCGCCGACAACGCGCTGCATCTGGCACGGCTGCTGGGACGCGAGGCCCCCACGCTCGAGTGGCTGACCCCCGAACCGGCGCTGAGCTGCACCGTGCCGGCCGTCGAGGGCGAGCTCGTGCTGGGCTTCGCCCCCGGCGATTTCCTCCAGGCCAATGCCGAGGTCAACCGGCGGATGATCGAGACCGCCCAGGCCTGGCTGGGGGATATCGATGGCCGGTCACTGCTCGACCTCTTCGCCGGTGTCGGCAACTTCAGCCTGCCGCTGGCCTCCCGCGGGGCCAGCGTCACGGCGGTGGAGGGCAACCCCGCGATGGTCGCGCGGCTGGCCGCGAACGCGCAGCGCAACGGGCTCGAGATGGAGGCCCGCCAGGCCGACCTGGGACGGGCCGGAGCCGTCGCCGCGCTGCTGGCCGAGGGCCGGCCCGAGGTGGTGGTGCTGGACCCCCCCCGCGATGGTGCCGAACTCGCCTGCCGGGCCCTCGCCGAGCGGCCGGTTCCGCGTGTCCTCTACATTTCCTGTGACCCGGCGACCCTGGCACGGGATGCGGCATGGCTCGTGCATGGCGGTTATCGACCGGCCCGCGTCGCGGTGGCCGACATGTTCGCCCATACCTCACACCTGGAATCCATGCTGCTGTTCGAGCACCCGCGGACAGAGCGGCAGCCGCTAGGAGCAACACCCGATGGTTAAAGTCCGTGAAGACCAGCCGCTGAGTGCAACCGGGCGGGTCGACGTCGACCAGTGGGTCGAGCGCCTGCAGGAGGACGTCAAGCTGCGCGATGCCGCGGAGATGCGCGAAGCCTGCCTGCTGGCCCAGCGGCTGGAGATGGAGTCCGACCGTCCCCACCGCACCTGGCTGGCAGACGGCTCCAGCTTCCGCATGGGCCTGGAGATGGCCGATATCCTCGGGGAGCTGCGGCTCGACCAGGCCGCGCTCGAGGCGGCGGTACTCTACCGCGCCGTGCGCGAGGGGCTGATCGAGCTCGAGTCGGTCGGCAAGCGGCTGGGCGATGAGGTCGCCTCGCTGATCGGCGGGGTGCTGCAGATGGCGGCGATCAGCACCTCCCAGCTGCCCAGCCACGGCATGAGCCAGCACGACCAGCAGGACAACCTGCGCAAGATGCTGGTCACCATGATCGACGACGTGCGGGTCGCCCTGATCAAGATCGCCGAACGCACCTGTGCCCTGCGCCAGGTGAAGGACGCCCCCCGGGAGAAGCGCCAGCGGGTCGCCCGGGAGGTGTTCGACATCTATGCCCCCCTGGCCCACCGGCTGGGGATCGGCCAGCTCAAGTGGGAGCTGGAGGACCTCTCCTTCCGCTACCTGCACGAGGACGACTACAAGGCGATCGCCCGGCAGCTGGCCGAGAAGCGCCTCGACCGGGACCGCTACATCCATGACGTGGTGGAGACCCTCAAGGGGATGCTCCAGGCCCAGGGCATCAGGCGCTACGACGTCGACGGCCGGGCCAAGCACATCTACTCGATCTGGCGCAAGATGAAGCGCAAGCGCATCGACTTCTCCCAGGTCCACGACATCCGCGCGGTACGCATCCTGGTGCCCGAGGTGGCCGACTGCTACACCGTGCTGGGGCTGGTGCACTCGCGCTGGCACCATGTGCCCAACGAGTTCGACGACTACATCGCCAATCCCAAGAAGAACGGCTACCAGTCGCTGCACACCGCGGTGATGGGGCCCGAGAACAAGGTGCTGGAGATCCAGATCCGCACCTTCGCCATGCACGACGAGGCCGAACTCGGCGTCTGCGCCCACTGGCGCTACAAGGGGCATGACACCAAGGGGAAGAGCTCCAGCTACGAGGAGAAGATCGCCTGGCTTCGTCAGGTGCTCGAGTGGCAGGAGGAGGTCGGCGACTTCGGCGACCTGCGCGAGGGGCTCTCCAGCGACGTGGCCCCGGACCGTATCTACGTCTTCACGCCGGACGGGCATGTCATCGACCTGCCGCGCGTCGCCACCCCCATCGACTTCGCCTATCGGGTGCACACCGAGGTGGGCCATCGCTGCCGTGGCGCCAAGGTCAACGGCCGTATCGTGCCGCTCACCTACAAGCTCAGGACCGGCCAGCAGGTGGAGATCCTCACCGCCAGCAAGGGAGGGCCGAGCCGCGACTGGCTGAATCCCAGCCTCGGCTATGTACGCACCTCCCGGGCACGGGCCAAGATCCAGGCCTGGTTCAAGCACCAGGCCCGCGACCAGAACCTCGAGGAGGGGCGTGCGCTCTTCGAGCGCGAGATGAAGCGCCTCGACATCGAGGGCATGGACCTCGAGACCCTGGCTCGCCAGGTCAACTACACCAGCCCGGACGACATGTATGCGGCCCTGGGGGCCGGCGACCTGCGCATCGGCCAGGTGCTCCACCAGGCCCAGCAGCTGTTCGGCGAGAGCGACGACCAGGAGCAGCTGGACCGCCTGCTGGCCAAGCCGCGCAAGGCCGGCGGCAAGGGGAGTGGTTCCGACATCACCGTGCTCGGGGTCGGCAACCTCAAGACCAGCATGGCCAACTGCTGCCATCCCGTGCCGGGCGAGGCCATCGTCGGCTTCATCACCCAGGGGCGCGGCGTCACCGTGCACCGCCAGGACTGCCCCAACATCCTGCAGCTGCGCATGGACGAGCCGCAGCGCATCATCGAGGTCGAGTGGGGCGAACGGGCCCGCACCCAGTACCCGGTGGAGATCGAGATCCAGGCCTGGGACCGTTCGGGCCTGCTGCGCGACGTGACCGGGGTGCTCAGCAACGACAAGGTCAACGTGCTCTCGGTCAACACCCTCACCGACACCGACGATGGTATCGCCCGCATGGTGATCACCGTCGAAGTCGACGGGCTGGAGACCCTGGGGCGGCTCTTCTCGCGTATCCAGCAGCTGCCCAACGTCATCGAGGTACGGCGGCTGCGCAGCAGCAGCCAGCGGGGCAGGCCAGGCAAGCGCAAGGGGAAGTCGACATGAGCGTGGCCCGTTACGACCTCGGCGACCTGCTGACATTGATGGCGGTGCTGCGCGATCGCGACCAGGGCTGCCCCTGGGACCTGGCCCAGGACTGGGACTCCATCGTGCCCCATACCCTGGAGGAGGCCTACGAGGTGGCCGACGCCATCGAGCGGCGTGCCTTCGACGAACTGCCCGGCGAACTCGGCGACCTGCTCTTCCAGGTGGTCTACTACAGCCAGTTCGGCGCCGAGGAGGGGCGATTCGACTTCCACGACGTGGTGCACACGCTCACCGACAAGATGCTGGGCCGTCACCCCCACGTGTTTCCCGACGGCACCCTGGCCTCCCGTCGCCCGCCCGGCGTCACTGCCGAGCAGGTCCAGACGCGCCTGGTGAACAGTCGCTGGGAGGCCCTGAAGGCGGAGGAGCGCGCCGAGCGCTCCGCACAGGCCGACCGGCCGCACTCGGTGCTCGACGACGTGCCGCGCACCCTGCCGGCGCTGTCCCGGGCGGCCAAGCTCTCCAGGCGTGCGGCACGGGTCGGCTTCGACTGGCCCGATGCCCGCGGCGTCATCGCCAAGATCCGCGAGGAGCTCGACGAGGTGGAGGAGGCCCTGGTCGCGGGGAACCGCGACCACGCCGTCGAGGAGGTCGGCGACCTGCTATTCGCCGTGACCAACCTGGCGCGCACCCTCAAGGCGGACCCGGAGCAGTGCCTGCGCGCCACCAATGCCAAGTTCGAGCGTCGCTTCCGTCATGTGGAGGCCGCCCTGGGCGCCGAGGGGATCCCCCTGCGCGAGGCGGGCCTCGAGGCCATGGAGCACCACTGGCTGGCCGCCAAGCGGCAGGAGGCCGATCCCGAACACCCAGAACCCGTTACCGACAACGACAATCCCGGAGGACGCCGGTCATGAGCCACGACCTGCACGAATCGCTGCGTGACAATGTCCGCATCCTGGGCGACAGCCTGGGCCGCACCATCGCCGATGACCTCGGCTCGGGGTTCGTCGACAAGATCGAGACCATCCGCGGCTTCGCCAAGCGCGGACGGCAGGGGGACCAGCAGAGCCGCCGCGAACTGATCGAGTACCTGCGCCGACTGCCCGACCGCGACCTGCTGCCGGTGACCCGCGCCTTCAATCAGTTCCTCAACCTGGCCAACATCGCCGAGCAGCATTATCGGGCGCGCTTCCGTCGCGTCGAGGACTACAAGCCCGGCTCCCAGCCGGTGCTCAGCGAGCTGCTCGAGCGCGCCCGCCGGTCCGGCAGCTCGCCCCGCAAGCTGGTGGAGAACCTCGCCGGCATGCGGGTCGAGCTGGTGCTCACGGCCCACCCCACCGAGGTCATCCGCCGTACCCTGATCCAGAAGTACGATGCCATCGACGATTGCCTCACCGCCATCGAGTCCTCCACCGACTACCCCGAGCGCGGCGTGCGTGCCCAGGGCCGGCTGGAGGAGCTGATCGGCCAGGCCTGGCACACCGACGAGATCCGCCACGAGCGGCCCACCCCGGTGGACGAGGCGAAATGGGGGTTCGCGGTGATCGAGAACTCCCTGTGGCAGGCGGTACCCGACTTCCATCGCGACCTGGACAACCTGCTGCTGGAGACCGCCGGCGAGCGGCTGCCGCTGGATGCCGCGCCGATTCGCTTTGCCTCCTGGATGGGCGGCGATCGCGACGGCAACCCCAACGTCACCGCCCGGGTCACCCGGGAGGTGCTGCTGCTGGGTCGCTGGATGGCCGCCGACCTCTACCTGCGTGACCTGGATCAGCTCAAGGCCGAACTCTCCATGTGGAAGGCCAACAGCGCGCTCAAGGCCGAGGTGGGCGATGTGGCCGAGCCGTACCGGGAGCTGCTCAAGCGGCTGCTGGCCCGCGTCGAGTCCACGCGCGACTGGGCCAAGGCGGAGCTCGACGGGCGCAGCTACGAGGGCGGTCCGGTCATCGAGAACCGCGACCAGCTCTATGCCCCGCTGCTGACCTGCTACCGCTCGCTGTGTGACGTGGGCCTGGACACCATCGCCAACGGGGCGCTGCTCGATACCCTGAGGCGGGTCGCCGTGTTCGGCGTCACCCTGACCAAGCTCGACCTGCGCCAGGAGGCGAGCCGTCACGCCCAGGTCATGGAGGAGCTCACCGACTGCCTGGGGCTCGGCCACTACCGGGAGTGGAGCGAACAGCAGCGCCAGGAGTTCCTGCTCGAGGAGCTCGCCTCCCGGCGGCCGCTGATCCCGCGTCGCTGGGAGTGCTCCACCGAGTCCCGCGAGGTGATCGACACCTTCCGGGTGGTGGCGGCCGAACTGCCGGAGGCCCTGGGCACCTACATCATCTCCATGGCGGCCCAGCCGTCGGACGTGCTCACCGTCGCGCTGCTGATGAAGGAGGTGGGCGGCGACGTGCGCCTGCCCATCGCGCCGCTGTTCGAGACCCTCGACGACCTCAACCATGCCGGCGAGGTGATCGACCGGCTGCTGGCGCTGCCCGGCTACCGTGCCCTGGTCGGCGATGGCCAGGAAGTGATGATCGGCTACTCCGACTCCGCCAAGGACGCCGGCCAGCTCGCGGCCGCCTGGGCCCAGTACCGCGCCCAGGAGGCCCTCGTCGAGGTGTGCGAGCGCCATGGCGTCGACCTGACGCTGTTCCATGGCCGGGGGGGCACGGTGGGGCGGGGCGGCGGCCCCGCCCATGCGGCCATCCTCTCCCAGCCGCCGGGCTCGGTGAATGGCAGCCTGAGGGTGACCGAGCAGGGCGAGATGATCCGCTTCAAGTTCGGCCAGCCGGATATCGCCCTGCGCTCCATGGAGATCTACGCCTGTGCGGTGCTCGAGGCGACCCTGCTGCCGCCACCGGCGCCGCGTCCCGAGTGGCGCGAGGAGATGGATCGCCTGGCCGAGATCGCCCATGGGGCCTACGTGGGGGTGGTGCGCGAGGATCCCGACTTCGTGCCCTACTTCCGGGCGGTGACCCCGGAAGGGGCGCTCGGTCGGCTGCCGCTCGGCTCGCGCCCCACCAAGCGCCGCCAGGATGGTGGCGTGGAGACCTTGCGGGCGATCCCCTGGATCTTCGCCTGGACCCAGACGCGCCTGATGCTGCCGGCCTGGCTCGGCAGTGGCGAGGCCTTCGCCCGACGCCTGGAGGAGGAGGGCGGCCTGGAGGTGCTCAGGGAGATGCGCGACCAGTGGCCCTTCTTCGGCACCTACCTGGACATGCTGGAGATGCTGCTGGCCAAGGCCGACGTGAGCATCGCCGCCTACTACGAGAACCGCCTGGTCGACGAGCCGGCGCTCAAGGCGCTGGGCGAGAAGCTGAGGGGGCGTTTCTCCCGGCTGCACGAGGTGCTGCTCCAGGTCCTCGACCAGCAGGAGCTGCTGGAGAACACGCCCTTGATCCGCCAGGCCATCGAGGTCCGCAATCCCTACATCGACCCCCTGCACGGCCTGCAGGCCGAACTGCTGCAGCGCAACCGCGACGCTGACGGGGCCATCAGTGCCGACCTCTCGCGGGCGCTGATGGTGACCATGGCCGGCATTGCCGCCGGGCTGCGCAACACCGGTTGAGGTCCGCCTCGCCCCGGCCATTGGCCGGGGCGATGCCAGGGCGGCGATGCGCTCAGAAGGGGTAGTGGAACGAGGCGGTGACCAGGTTGAGGTGTGCCATGCTCGGGGCGTCGATCTCCTCGAACTCCAGCCGGCTGACCAGGCGGTTCAGCTGCAGGCGGGCGCCGAAGCCCTGGACGCGGGCGGTACCGGCGGTGGCCAAGGCGTAGGGGTCGGGACGGCTCACCGGATCGCCCTCCCACTCGGCGAAGCCCGACTTGGCGTAGAGGCCCAGCTGCCCGAGGCGCACGCCGGCCACCAGGCTGCCACCCAGGCTGGTGGTGTTGAGGATCAGCGGCTGGTTGCCGAGGCGAGCCGGGACCTCGTCGCTCTCGCGGTAGGTGAACTCGGCCCCCAGGTCGAGCCTGGGCAGCCGCAGGGGCGAGAAGCCGGCAGTCAGGCGGAACCCGGAGGTATAGCCGTCCGGCGTCTCGAGGTCTCGCCCTTCGACCACCACCCCGTTGTCGAGATGCATTAGGTCGGTTGCCTTGCCGGCGAAGGAGGGGGGCTCGCCATCCGCGAGCAGCGGTGACGAAAGCAGTGTCAGACTGGTTGCCAAGGCGATGGCAAGTGGGATGACCGGTTTCATGATCCCTGACCCTGAGCGGCGTGGCGGCTGGCGTCCACTTGCTCGTTGCGTACATCGTTACAGGCTAGCAGGGTAATCCCCCACCCGCCAGGCAGAAGGTCAGGGCCGCCCGGCGGGCCTGGCCGGGCCGAGGCCGGCCTCGAGTCCGGCCAGGCGGGGGGCGGCGATGTCGTGGCGCCGCGCCGCCGCCAGCAAGGGGCCGAGGATGGCATCGCGCTCGGTGGGGCGCCCGGCCAGCACGTCCTGCAGCATGGAGGCGCGGTTGTTCGCCGTGCCGGCCACGACCGCCCACACCAGGGTCCGCCAGCCGTCGAGCCCCTCGCCCCGGGGCGGGGCGACGCCCTCGGCGGCCAGGATCGTCGCCACCTCGGCGATCACCGCTTCCACCATGGGCCGGAAGGGGCGGTCACGCAGCTGGCCGTTGCGGATGCGGAAACGGGCCACCAGGGGGTTGATGGCGGCGTTGACGGCGAGCTTCTGCCACAGCCGGTCGCGGATGTCGTCCACCGCCCGGGCGGGAAGCCCCGCCTCGTCGAGCCGTCGGGCGAGGCCGCCGGCCAGGTCGCGGTGCCCGCCGGCGAGGGCACCGACCAGGGTCTGGCCGTGTCCGGCATGGACGACCCGCTCCTCGCCCGCCACGAAGGCCCCCTCGGTGGTGGTGGCACAGAGCACCGGGCCGGCGTGGCGTTCGGTGAGCCGCGGCTGGCAGTCGAACCCGTTCTGCCACAGTACCAGGGGCGTGCCCGGGGGCAGGCGAGCGGCGAGGGCCGCGTGGGCCGCCTCGGCGGCATGGGCCTTGGTGGTGAGATGCACCGCGTCGGGGGCGCGTGACGGCGGGTTGTCGGTCGTGGTGACCCGCAGCGTGCGGGTCAGGCGCTCCCCCTCGGGGGTCACCAGGGTCTGGGTGGCCGGCAGTCGGCGACGCCCCAGCAGGGTGACCTCCACGCCCCCCGTCGTCCGGGCCGCCAGGCGAAGGGCGATCAGCCGCCCCAGGGCGCCGGGGCCGACGATCCAGTGGCTGTCCCGTCCGCTCATGAGCTGCTCCTGCTGCGGCCCGAGCGGCTGGCGCCCGACCCGCGGCGGCGTCGGGAGGCATTGCCTCGCCGTCGGGCCGGGGCGCGTCCGGCGGCAGCCGGCTCCTCGCCGCGGGCGGTGGCCAGCGCCTGACGCAGGCCACCGGCATCGGCGGACGTCAGCAGGCCGCGCAGGTCCTCCACCAGGGAGGCCAGGAAGGGCGCCGGGTCGTCGCCGGCCTCGGCGATGGCGGCCAGGCGCTGCTCCCAGAGGGCCGTGCGTTCGGGCCGGCCGACGGCGTCGGGCAGCGAGGCGATCAGCGCGCTGCCCAGCCGTGTGGCGCGCAGGGCCTTGGCCCGGCGCACCAGGTAGCCACGCTCCACCAGGGTCTCGATGATGCCGGCTCGCGTCGCCTCCGTGCCCAGCCCGTCGTGCTCGCGCAGGGTACGGCGCACCGCCGGGTCCTCGACATGGCGGCCGATGTTCATCATCGCCTTGATCAGGCTGGCGTCGGTGAAGGGCTCCGGCGGGCGGGTCTCGCGATCCTCCACGCCGGCCTCGCGGACCCGGCAGGGCTCGCCCTCGGTGAGCGGCGGGAGCGGCGGGGCCTCCTCCCGGGTGGTGAACAGCGGCTTCCAGCCCGGCGCGAGGATCTCCTGGCCGCGGGCCCGGAAGGCCTCGCCGGCGACGGCGAACTCCGCCTTGACCTCGCGGGTGGCGAGCGGCGGATAGAACTGGGCCAGCACGTTGCGGGCGATCAGCCGGAAGACGTCGGCCTCGGCCTTCTCGAGGCGCGAGGTGTCGGCGGGCTTGCCGGTGGGGGCCAGGGCGTGGTGGGCGCCGACCTGCTTGTCGTTCCAGGCGCGGGAACGCCGCGAGAAGTCCGCCCCGGCCAGCCAGTCACGCAGGGTGTCGTCCTGGCGGCAGGCGCCCTCCAGGGTGGCCCGTGCCGAGGCGAAATGCTCCTCGGGCAGGTAGCGGCAGTCCGAGCGCGGGTAGGTGATCAGCTTGTGGCGCTCGTAGAGGCGCTGGCAGATGTCCAGCACCGCCTTGGCGGAGAGCCCGAAGCGTCGGGCGGCGTCCACCTGCAGCGCCGAGAGCGAGTAGGGCAGGGGAGGCGCCTGACGCTTGTCGCGGCTCTCGAGGCGGACCAGGCGGCCCCCGGCGCCGGGCAGTCGCTCGGCCAGGTCGGCGGCGGGCTCCCGGACGAGCAGCCGCCCCTGGTCGTCCAGCGGGTGCGTCTCGCCGGGCTGCCACCAGGCGCGCAGCTGGCCGCCCTCGACCTCCAGGTCCACCCACAGCACGAAGAAGGGCCTGGGCGCGAAATCGCGGATCTCGGCGTCGCGGCGCACCACCAGGCCCAGCACCGGGGTCTGCACCCGGCCCACCGAGAGCACGCCGTCGTGACCCGCCTGCCGGCCGGTGAGGGTCCAGGCGCGGGTCAGGTTGATGCCGTAGAGCCAGTCGGCCCGGGCCCGGGACTCCGCGGCGCGATAGAGTGGCTGGTAGCGGGCGTTGTCCTCCAGCCGCGAGAGTGCCCGCTGCACCGCCGGGCGGTTGAGGTCGCTGACCAGCAGCCGCGACACCTCGCCTCTCCAGCCCAGGTGCTCGATCACCTCCTGCACCAGCAGCTGGCCCTCGCGGTCGGGGTCGCCGGCGTGGACCACCTCGCGAGCGGACTTGAGGAGCCGGCGGATCACCGCCAGCTGGCCGCGGGCCCTGGGGCGAGGCATCAGTTTCCACTCTGCCGGCAGGATGGGCAGGTGGTCGAGTCGCCACTGCTTCAGGGCGGGGTCATAGGCATCCGGCGGGGCCTGTTCGAGCAGGTGGCCCAGGCACCAGGTCACCGTGGTGTCGCCGACGACGAGGGCGCCGTCCTCGCGGGCCGGGCGGCCGGGCAGGGCTTCGGCGATGGCCCTGGCCAGGCTGGGTTTCTCGGCGATGATCAGTCGCATCCTGGTTTCCACCGGTTCATGATATGGACATTCTTACAGTCTGCCATGTCCCTCGCCAGATGTAACATGAATCAGTTCCTGTACAATTCCTGTATCGAATATTCTCTGGAGCCATGTCATGCGCGAACGCGGCCGTACCCGGCGCCTGCTGGGATTGGGAGCACGAACCGGTGGCGCCCTGCTGCGCACCCGCCTGGGGGGGCAGGCCGACTGGCGGGCCCTGGGCGAGGCCCTCTTCGAAGGGCTCTCCGAGCTCAAGGGGCCGGCCATGAAGCTGGCCCAGATCATGGCCCAGTGGGACGACCTGCTGCCCCCTGACCTGGCCGACGAGCTGGCGCGCCTGCAACGCCAGGCCGAGCCGATGCCCTGGGAGAGCATTCGTCGCACCCTGGTCGAGCAGTATGGCGACCTCGACATCCGCTTCCGCGAGATCGAGGCGCGCCCCTTCGCCAGCGCCTCCATGGGCCAGGTGCACCGCGCGGTGACCCACGACGGCGAGACGCTGGTGCTGAAGGTCCAGTATCCGGGGCTCGCCGAGGTGCTCGAGAGCGACCTGGTGCAGGTGCGCCGGCTGATGGCGCTGGGACGCTGGCTCAAGGTGTCCCAGACCCGACTCGATGCCCTGTTCGAGGAGCTGGCCGCCAGCCTGCGCGGCGAGCTGGACTATCACGCCGAGGCCGAGGCGCTGGCCCGCTATCGGGCCCGCTATGCCCATCTCGACACCCTGGTGATACCCGAACCGCTGCCCGGGTTGTCGGGGCCCAGGGTGCTGGCCATGCGCTACGTGGCCGGCACGCCGCTGCGCGAGCTGGAGGGGGCCGGTGGCGAGGAGCGCCAGCGCCTGGCAACGACGCTGGCCGACTGGCTCACCGAGGAGCTGTTCACCTTCGGGGAGCTGCACGCCGACCCCCACGCCGGCAATTTCGCCGCCGACGACCAGGGGCGCCTGGTGATCTACGACCTGGGGGCGATAATCCCGGTGCCGGAGGCGCGGCTCAAGGCGATGATGCGGCTGCTGGAGGCCACGCTGGCGGGCGACCCCATGGCCATGGACGAGGCGCTGCTGTCGCTGGGCGGACGCCAGGGCCAGGGGGCGCCGCTGGCGCTCTACCGTGAGGCCGCCGAGGCGGTCTCCCCCCTGTTCCGTCCGGGCGAGCAGGACTTCTCCGATGTCCGGGTCCATCGCCGGCTGCGCGACCTCAGCCCCAGGGTCTGGGCGGCCATGGACCGGCTGCAGCCACCCGCGGACACCCTGCTGCTGTCGCGTACCCTCAACGGCCACTACTGGAACCTGGTACGGCTCGGCGCACGCCTCGACATGCACGCCCGCACCCGGCCGCTGCTGGCCTGGGCGCAGCGCTGAGTGCCTGCCCAGAACGCCGCCGGACTGTTAGACTGTGCCGTTTTCTGGTGCGGAGACTGCGATGCTGGCAGCATGGGTGGAACAACTGCTGGGCTTTGCCTCGGGCGCCCTGGTGACCATTCGCGAGGACGAACGCTATCCGACGCTGATGGCCTGGGCCCGGGAGGAGGGCGTCGGCCTGCTGGGCGGCAACCTGGCCCAGGCCCAGGCGCTGGCCCCGGAGCTCTGGTCGCAGACGCCGCTGGAACGCCTCGACTTCGCCTGCGAGCCGCTCGCACGTCCGGGCCGCAACGAGCCCTGCTGGTGCGACTCCGGCCGCAAGACCAAGCACTGTTGCGGTGCCGTGGCGCTGCCCGGGCATGTGCCCGAGCACCTGATGTGGATGCTCTCGCTGCGCGACTGGAAGGGCGACACCCTCAAGGCGGCGCTGGAGAGTGGCCGGGCGCCGGCCCAGGCGCTGCTCGAGGCCGGGCTGATCGCCGCCGAGAGTGGCCAGCGTGGCCGTGCCCAGCAGATACTGGAATCGCTGTTCGAGCGCGCCGACTGGTCCCGCCTGCCCGAACAGGCCGAGCCGGCCTTCGAGATCCTCATCGACCTCTACCAGGAGCGCGGCTTCCACCGCAAGCGCACCGCGCTGCTCGATGAGGTCCTCGACCGCGGGCCGCTGTTCCTGCGCGGCGTGGCGCTGGAGCGACTCTGCCTGATGCACCTGGACAACGACGACCTGGACAGTGCCCGGGCCGCCTTCGTGCGCGCCCAGCAGGCGCTGCCCGACTCCCCGACCCTGGCCTACATCGAGGCCATGCTGCTGCTCCACGAGGGCCACGAGCGCGAGGCCTCCGAGCGGGCCCGTTTCTGGTTCCGCCGCCTGGCCCGCCAGGGTGACCTGGACGCCGACCAGCTGCAGTTCCTGGCCGATCTGGCCGACAATCCCGGGGCCACCCTGGCCGAGCAGCTGCTCAATGCCGAGGAGGACCTGGCCGGGCCGCTGGCCTCGCTGCAGGCGCTGCTCGAGGCGTTGCCGACGGCGCCATGCCTGGATGTCCGGCTCGCCGACGAAGGCCGCCTGGAGTACCACACCAGTGCTCGGGAGGACACCCTGTTCGCAGCCTGGCAGAAACACTTCCGGGTGCAGGTGGTGGGCGATGCGCCCATGGGATTCGACGACGATCCCTGGCCCCATGCCGCGGACTGGCTCGGCGAGCTCTGCTCCCACCCGGAGTGGCTGGATGCGCCCCGGGTGGTCCAGGCCCTCGCGCTGGCCCTGACCAGTCGCTTCGGCAGCCTGCCGTGGATGGCGCCGAGCCTCTTCACCCCGCTGGCCGACCGCCTCGAGCGCTGGCTCGAGCAGGTCCAGGCCGCGGGCACCGGCACCCTGGCCTGGGACGATGCCGACAACGCCGTGCTGCTGCGTACCGGGCTGGCGCTGGTGGTGGGCATGGAGCGCGGGGCGCGGCAGCGTTCCCGCGAGCTCGCCGAGCGACTGCTGGCGCTGGACGACCAGGACGGCCTGGGGCTGCGTGAGCTGGTGCTCGACCAGTTGCTGCGCGAGGGGCGCGATCGCGAGGCCCTCGAGCTGAGCGAGCGGGCAGTCGCCGAGCAGGCCGCGGAGCCTGCCCCGCTGCTGGGGCTGATGATGGGGCGCGTGCTGGCACTCTACCGCCTGGAGCGCCGCGATGATGCCCTGGAGGCGCTGGCGGCGGCCCGGCGTCACAACCCCCACGCCCTGGCGATGCTGTGTGCCGACAACCCGCGGCCGGTGAACGTCGGCGGCGACGGCATCGCCGAGCCCGGTTCCCGGGCCGAGGCCTGGCAGTACCGCACCCTGATGCGCGACCAGTGGCGGGCCACTCCCGGTGCGCTGGAGTGGCTGCGCGGGCAGCTGCCCGGCTGAGGCGCCCCGGCCCGGCAGTCAGGCCGAGCGGGTCACGGGGGCCGGCACCAGCTCGCGGTCGCGGCTGATCCAGATCGCCAGGGCGATGGCCGGCAGGCCGAGCGCCGTCGCCACCACGAAGAAGGTGGCGTAGCCCTCGCTGGCGACCACGATCCCTCCGAAGCCGCTGAGGAATTTTCCGGGCAGGGTCATCAGCGACGAGAAGAGCGCATACTGGGTCGCCGTGTAGGCCCGCGACGTCAGGCTGGAGAGGAAGGCGATGAAGACCGCGCTGGCCAGGCCGTTGGCCAGGTTGTCGCCGATGATCGCCATCACCAGCATCGGCAGGCTCTGGCCGGCCAGCGCCAGGGCGGCGAACAGCAGGTTGGTCAGGGTCGCCGCCGCCGCCCCCAGCACCAGGATCGGCCCGATGCCGTAGCGCGCCACCAGCAGGCCCCCGAGAATCCCGCCGCTGATGCTCATGGCGATGCCGAAGACGTTGGTGACATTGGCAATGGTGGCCAGCGAGAAGCCCAGGTCGATGTAGAGCGGGTTGGCCATGGAGGCCATGGCCAGGTCGCTGATGCGGAACACCGCGATGAACACCAGCAGCCACAGCGCCTTGAGCCGATGGCGGCCGATGAAGTCGGTGAAGGGGCAGACCACGGCCCCGATCAGCCAGGCCCCCAGGCGGCGCAGGTGGCGTGGCTTGCCGCGGCTGGCCCGCAGGAAGGCCCGCACCTTGGGCTCATGGATCAGCTGGGTGTTGAGCGACAGGCGCGGGGGCTCCGGGCGCAGCAGCACGGTGATCACCCCGACCCCCACCAGGGCGGCCATGGTCAGGTAGGCGGCCTCCCAGGACAGGGCCGCCGCCACGTAGAGGGCGCCGGCCCCGGCGGCCAGCAGCCCTCCCCGGTAGCCGATGATGTAGGTCGAGGCCATGGCCGCCTGGATGTCCTCGGGGGCCGACTCGATGCGGAAGGCATCGATGGCGATGTCCTGGGTCGCCGAACCGAAGGCCACCAGCAGGGCGAGGGTCGCGACCAGTCCCAGGTTGCCCACCGGGTCGAGGCTGGCCAGCCCGATCAGCCCGCTGGCGATCATCGCCTGGGCGAGCAGCATCCAGCCGCGGCGCTGGCCGAAGATGCGCGTCAGGCCCGGCAGGGCGAGGCGGTCGACCACCGGTGCCCAGAAGAACTTGATCGAGTAGAGGATGCCGATCCAGGAGAAGAAGCCGATGGCCGCCACCTCGACGCCATCGCTGCGCAGCCAGGCCGACAGGGTGGAGAACACCAGCAGGAATGGCAGACCGGCGGAAAAGCCCAGGAACAGCATGGTGATGACCGGGGCGCGCAGGTAGATGGCCAGGGCGGCGCGCCAGCTGCGGCGGGCAGTGGGGGTGGGCATGACGGGGTGCACTCCTTGCGAACCTCGGACGAAGGGGGAGCACACGGCTCGCCACCAACGATGTTAGAATGGAGAATCGGCGGCCGGGCCGCTTCCCGTGGGGATCGATTGTTGCAGAGCCCCGGCAGTGATACCAGATCAGGAGTCCCATGAGCGAAGACGACACGATTCTGGAACAGGGCGATGACGCCGTGCCCCGCTGGTATGTGATCCAGTGCAAGGGCGGTGAATCCTTCCGTGCCGCGGCGCATCTCGGCAATCAGGGCTACGAGGTCTTCCACCCGGTGCTCGAGGTACAGAAGCGTCGTCGCGGCAAGCTCGAGTGGATCATCGAACCGCTCTTTCCCCATTACCTCTTCATTCGCCTCGATCGCCTGGTCAGCAACTGGCGGCCGATCCGTTCCACCCGCGGCGTGCTCAGGCTGGTCGGCTTCGGCGACATGCCGCTGGCGGTGGACGATGCCCTGGTCGAGACCCTGCGCCAGCACGGCACCGATCGCCAGGATGCCACGGTCAACCTCTACTTCCGCGCCGGTGATGTGGTGGAGATCACCGAGGGGCCCTTCAAGGACCTCCAGGCTGTCTTCGCCAGTCACAAGGGCGACGAGCGCGCCATCGTGCTGCTCGACATGCTGCACAAGCAGCAGCGCCTCGAGATGCCGGTCTCCCGGTTGCGCCGCACCTGAACCGCGTGCCATCCCCTTCGACAGGAGAACCTCCCATGACGATCGCCCCCCAGCGGGTCGTGACCCTGCACTACGTCCTCAGTGATACCGACGGCAATGTCCTCGATGACTCCCGTGCGCGGCAGACGCCACTGGAGTACCTCCACGGGCACCACAACATCGTGGCCGGCCTGGAGCGTGCCCTGGACGGTCAGGAAGCGGGGGCCGAACTCAGCGTCACCCTGATGCCGGTGGAGGCCTATGGCCTGCGTAACGAGGCACTGGTCCGCGAGGTGGTGCGCACGGCCTTCCCGGTGGATGACCTGGCCCCGGGCATGCGTTTCCAGACCCCGGGTGACGATGGTCCGCAGGTCGTCACCGTGGTCGAGGTCCGCGACGACACCGTGCTGATCGACAGCAACCACCCCCTGGCCGGTCACACCCTGCACTATCGCCTCGAGGTGCTGAGCGTGCGTGACGCCACCCGGGCCGAGCTGGCCAAGGGACACCCGCTGCCGCCGGGTACCGATCACGGTGCCGTGGAGGATCGCAAGGTCCTGTAAAACTGACCTGGATCAATGGAATCCCCCCGCCGCCGTCCCGCCCGGCGCCAAACTTGATTCAGGTCAGAAACTCCCCGCTCCCGACGGACTACAGTCCTCTCAACACATCGAGACGGGAGGACAGCACCATGTACTGGGATGACGCCGTAATCTTCGGCCTGGTCACCGTCGCGATGATGATCGCCTTCCTGGGTGGCTGGATCGCATTCATCATTCGCGACCATCGCAAGAAGAAGCACTGAGCCAGCCGCTCACAGAGTCGTCAGGGGAGGGGGGTTCGACCCCCCAGTCGCCGACCCGCTTGGGTCGGCTTTTTTTCGTGGGTGCCCGCCGAGCGCGAGACCGGCTTCAGGCGCCGAGATGCCCCTCCACCCTGCGCAGGAAGGCATCCCTCGGCTCGGGGCGTGCCAGGTGATAGCCCTGCATCAGTGTCACCCCCTGGCGGCCCAGGAAGTCGACCTGCCCGGCGGTCTCGACTCCCTCGGCCACTAGGCGCAGGTCCAGGGCCCGCGCCAGGGCGATGATCGAACGGGCCAGGGGCGCGTCCGGCCGTGACTTGAGCGGGTCGAGGAAGACCTTGTCGAGCTTGATCTCGTCCACCTCGAGCTCCTGCAGGTAGCGCAGCGAGGAGTAGCCGGTGCCGAAATCGTCCAGCGCGATGGACAGCCCCAGGGCGCGCAGCGCCGCGAGGCGGGGCATGATGCCGGGGGTGACCAGCAATGACTCCACCACCTCCAGGACCAGCCGCTGCGGGGCCAGGCCCCGAGCCTGCAACAGGGCCTCCACCCGCGGGGTGAAGCCCGCATCGCGCAGTTGCTGCACCGAGACGTTGACCGCCAGCACCAGCTCGGTATCCCGCAACGGTCCGGCCAGCAGGTCCATGACCTGCTCGAGCACCCAGTCACCGATCGGCTGGATCAGCCCGCTGTGCTCGGCCTCGGCGATGAAGTCTCCGGGGGCGAGCAGTCCACGCTCGGGGTGCATCCAGCGCAGCAGGGCCTCGGCCCCGTGCATGCGGCCGCCGCCGTCGAACTGGGGCTGGAAGTGGAGGCGAAACTCGCCTCGCGAGAGGGCATCGCGCAGCTCCCGTTCGAGTCGGCTCTGGCGGCGTTGCCACTCGCCGAGGGCGTCATCGTAGAAGGCCAGCCGGTGGCTGGCCTCGCCGCGGGCCCGCTCGAGGGCCAGTTCGGCCCGCTGCAGCAGGCGGTCGAGGTTCCGTGAGTCCTGTGGATAGCCCGCCAGGCCCAGCGAGAAGTGCAGTGAGGCGGGGGAACGCTCGTTGAGCCAGGGGTGGGCCTCGAGCTCCTCCAGCAGGTCGATCAGGCAGGCACTCAGGCTTTCGCGATCCTCGCCGGGCAGCAGCAGGCATAGCCGGTTGGCGGGGAGGCGTGCCGTCAGCCCCTGCAGCTCCGGGGTGCCCAGCCGCCGCCGCAGCCGCTCGCCGACCTCGTGCAGGGCGGCATCACCGAAGGCCTGGCCCAGGCTGTCGTTGATCTGGTTGAGGCCCTTCACGTGGAGGATGCCCACCTGGAAGGCGCCCTGATGACGCAACGCCTCGACATGCTCCTCGAGTCCGCGCAGGGTCGGCAGCCCCGTGACATCGTCGTAATGCAGCTGGCGATGCAGGGTCTGCTCGACTTCGCGTCGCCGCAGCGACTCGGTGAACTGGCAGAGCAGCCCGGAGAAGCTGGCCAGGGCATTGATCTCGTCGGTGTGCCAGCGCCGCGGCCGGGTGGATTCGCAGCACAGCACGCCGCGCAGTTCCCCGGCCACGAACAGGCCGATGTCGAGCATCGAGACGATGTGATGCTGCTGCAGGTAGTCCCGCAGGCCGGCAAGGCGCGGGTCCGAGCGGGCATCATCGGCCACCAGCACCGTCGCCTGGCGCAGCTGCGCCAGGTAGGACTCCAGCCCCGGGCCGCGCAGGCCGTCATCGATGATGTCCGGGACCCGGCTGGCATGGCAGACCAGGTGGTCGCTGCCGTCCTCCAGCAGCCAGAGGCTGACCCGGGAGATGTCGAGCAACTGCGAACTGCGCTCGAGAAGGGCCATGAGGAACTCCTCCTCGTCGGCATCGTGCAGGTGCAGGTCACGCAGTTCATGCCAGGCGCGCTGCTGGGCGGCCAGCCGTGCCTGGGTCCGGCGCAGCTCGTCGACGGTGGCCAGGCTGGCCCTGGCCTGGGAGCGCAGGCGCCGGAACAGCAGCGCCGAGAAGGTGCCCAGCGCCAGCAGGGTGAGCAGCAGCCAGGGGAGCGACTGGCGCAGCATCACGCTGCCGGGCGCGGAGGGTGTCCATTCGAGCCAGGCCAGGGGTTCGCCGTCAGGGGCGCGCAGCGGCAGGCGGCCGGGTCGCCCGGGGGCGTCGGTCAGGTGCAGGTCGGGCAGGCTGGTCGCCTCGCGCAGCATCCGGGTGAGGCCGTTGCCGACCTCGAAGGCGAACAGCAGCCGATGGGGCTGCGCAGCCCGGGCGTGCTGGTCGCTTTCCGGCAGCACCGGGGCGGAGGCGAACAGCACCGGTCGTTCCTGCCAGAGGGCATAGCCGGATGCCGTGGCGGCCGCCCCCGGGGCGAGCAGGGAGTCGTGGCCGGCCCCGAGCGGGCGCGGCTCGCCGCGATGGACCTCGTAGAGCACCTGCTGGTCGGCCGTCACCAGCAGGGCCAGGTCGATGCCCAGGTTGTCGTGCAGGTTGGCCCCCATCTCCAGTTCGAGCCACTCCTGGTCCGGTCCATCCTCGGCGTGAATGGCCAGGTGGCTGAGGTCCCAGACCGCGTAGTCGAGTACCTGGCCGACCAGCCGGCGACGGATCTGTTCGAGCTGGTTCTCGATCTGCGCCTGGGTGTGGCGGGCATGCTGGAGGTTCTGCTCGCGGGCCGCCCACAGCAGGATGGCCAGCATCACCGCCACGGCCAGGACCAGCAGGGCGGCAAGCCCCACGCGCAGGCGACGGTAGTCGCGTTCGGTGCGGCTCAGCGCCCGGGCGATGCTGGCAGCCGGGTCGTCCTGCCTCGTTACCTTGTCCATGGCGTCGGGCATCCTTGGGTTCGCCTCTGTCGATATCAGCGCTGCGCCGCGGCCCTCGCGCCACCGTCACCCGGCTGTCGCCAGTGACGCTGCCAGGCACGCATCACCCGTTCGGGATACCAGGTCTTCCCCAGGCTGCCGTTGTAGCGCGCCAGCGCCCGGGTCAGGTCGCCGCCTTCCACGGCCAGGTAGTGGGCAAGGATGGTGCAGCCGTAGCGCAGGTTCCGCCACGGGTCCTTGAGGTCGTCGGCGGGCAGGCCGAGCTCGCGGATCCAGAACGGCATGATCTGCATCAGTCCCACGGCACCGGCGGAGGAGACGGCTTCCGCCTGGAAGGCGCTCTCCACCTGGATCACCGCCAGGACCAGTTCCGGGGGCAGGCCGGCCAGGCGTGCCTCGTGGTAGATGCGGCGCAACAGCTCGCTGCGCCGTGACGGGTCCTTCACGTAACGCGCCAGGCGTGGCTCCATGTCGTTCAGCCACTGGCGCCCGGCCCAGATATCGGCCGGGGAGCGGGGATCCTCCAGCGAGGCCACCAGGGTGGTGCGCAGGGAGGCCGGGATCTCCGGCAGGGCCTGCACCAGCTGGCGCTGCTCCACGGCCGGGTACGCCTGCGCGGCCTCCTGGAGGGAGTCGCCCTCGTCGGCGAGGGCGAATGGCAGGCCGGCCACCGCCAGCAGGGCGGTGGCCATCGGTCGCCTAGCGGCCGACGCGGTCACCCAGGAAGTCGAGGATCTGCTCTGCCGGTACCATGGTGGCGTCACTGTCACGGCGTCCCTTGTATTCGAGTTCACCCTTGTCCAGGCCACGGTCCCCGACCACCAGGCGGTGAGGAATCCCCATCAGCTCATGGTCGGCGAACTTGACGCCGGGGCGCAGGTCGCGGTCGTCGAGCAGTACCTCGAGGCCGGCGGCGGTGAGTGCCTGATAGAGCCGCTCGGACTCCTCGCGCACCCGCTGGGACTTGTGGGCGTTCATCGGCACGAGCGCGATATGGAAGGGTGCGATGGCATCAGGCCAGATGATGCCGGCATCGTCGTGATTCTGTTCGATGGCGGCGGCCACGACCCGTGTCACACCAATACCATAGCAGCCCATCCAGGGATGCGCGGCGCGGCCGCTGTCGTCCAGCACGGTGGCGTTCATCGCCTCGCTGTACTTGCGTCCCAGCTGGAAGACGTGGCCCACCTCGATGCCGCGCTTGATGGCGAGCACGCCCTTGCCGTCCGGCGAGGGATCGCCTTCCACCACGTTGCGGATATCGGCGACCTTCGGCAACGCCACGTCGCGCTCCCAGTTGATGCCGAAGTAGTGCTTGCCGTCGACATTGGCGCCGGCGCCGAAGTCGCTCATCAGTGCCACGCTGCGGTCGATGACGATCGGCATGTCGAGGTTCACCGGCCCCAGGGAACCGGGGCCGGCCCCTACCGCGGCGCGGATCTCCTCCTCGCTCGCCATGGTCAGCGGCGTGGCGATCTCGGGCAGGTTCTCGGCCTTGATCTCGTTGAGCTCATGGTCGCCACGTACCAGCAGGGCGATCAGGCCGCCCTCGGCGCCGTGCACCATCAGGGTCTTGATGGTCTTCTCGATGGGCAGGCCGTGCTGCTCCACCAGGGCGGCGATGGTGCGGGCGTTCGGGGTGTCGACCAGGCGCAGCGCCTCGCTCGGCGCGGCGCGCTCGGGCACGGTGCCCAGCGGGGCGGGCAGCGCCTCGGCCTTCTCGATATTGGCGGCGTAGTCGGACTCGGTGGAGAAGACGATGGCGTCCTCGCCGGAGTCGGCCAGCACATGGAACTCGTGGGAATCGGTACCACCGATGGCGCCGGTGTCGGCCAGCACCGGGCGGAAGTCCAGGCCGAGGCGGGTGAAGATGCGGGTGTAGGCGTCGTACATCGCCTGGTAGGTCTCCTGCAGGGAGGCCTGGTCCAGGTGGAAGGAGTAGGCGTCCTTCATGATGAACTCGCGGGAGCGCATCACCCCGAAACGCGGACGGATCTCGTCGCGGAACTTGGTCTGGATCTGGTAGAAGTTGGCCGGAAGCTGCTTGTAGCTCGACAGCTCGCGGCGCATCAGGTCGGTGATCACCTCCTCATGGGTGGGGCCGACGCAGTAGTCGCGGTCGTGGCGATCCTTGAGGCGCAGGAGCTCCGGCCCGTACTGCTCCCAGCGGCCGGACTCCTGCCACAGCTCGGCGGGCTGCACCGCCGGCATCAGCACTTCCTGGGCCCCGGCGCGGTCCATCTCCTCGCGCACGATGCGCTCCACCTTGCGCAGGGTCTTCAGGCCCATCGGCAGCCAGGTGTAGAGGCCGGAGGTGAGGCGGCGGATCATGCCGGCGCGCAGCATCAGCTGGTGGCTGACGATCTCGGCGTCGGCGGGCGTTTCCTTGAGGGTGGCGATCAACAGTTGGGTGGCGCGCATGGGTCCGGCGGTTCCTCGGTCTCGTCAAACGGGATGGGCCGCGAGTCGGCCGCAATGACCCCGCATTGTACGGCCAAGCCGGGGTGGCGGCAAAAGCTGGGTCAGTCCAGCGACTTGAGCCAGAACACCATCGGCTTGTCGGTCTCGTCGGGTTCGCCGACGTCCTTCCAGCGGAAGGTGGTGGCAAGCTCCGGGTGGCGCCGGTAGCCCCGCGAATGCCAGAAGCCGTGCAGCGGTACATAGCCTTCCGGTTTCAGCGGGTGGTCGTCGGGACGCTCCACGGCAAAGAAGGCCACGGTCTCGAACCCCTCCCGCGCCGCGTGCCGTTCCCGCTCGGTCATGAAGGCCTTGCCGATGCCGCGGCCGCGGTACTCCGGCAAGAGCACCGATTCGCCGTAGTAGAAGACCTTCCCGATATCGTGGCCGGCCTGCTCGAAGGGGGCGCGGAATGCCTCCACGTCATCGACCAGCGGCATGCCGGTGGCGGCGCCGACCAAGGTCTCGCCATCGAAGGCGAGCACGAAGAGACTGTCGGGGCACTCGGCGTAGCGGCGCAGGTATTCCGCCTCGTAGGCGAGGTCCCCGTCGTAGAGATAGGGGAAGTCGCGGAACACCCGGATACGCAGGCGGGCCAGGGCATCCAGGCAGGGGGCGATGGCCTGGCCCTGGCAGGTGGTGACTCGGATATCGCCCATGCTGAGACCTCCGTGGAAGGGGAAACGCTCGTATGAAGCCCGGCTATGCTAAGCTCGTGCCGATTCTGCCTGCCGGTGCCTTGTCGGGCAACGCCCGGCACCGGCTGCCCGTTTTCCCAGGAGATCCTTGCATGAACCCAGCGCTTCGTCGTGGCCTCACCGGCCTGCTCCTCGGCGTGTCGATCACTGCCCTGGCGGGCTGTGGCACCCTGTTCCATCCCGAGCGCAAGGGCCAGGTCGCTGGCCGCATCGACCCGGTGGTGGCCGTCGCCAACGGCGTTGGGCTGCTGTTCTTCATCGTCCCGGGGGTGGTCGCCTACGCGGTGGACTTCTCCAATGGCACCATCTACCTGCCCGATAGCCGCGATGCGGCCGGCGTCGACACCCTCGAGCTCGGGGAGGACATGGACGTGGCCACGCTGGAGAGGGTGCTCTCCGAGAAGACCGGCAGGCCAGTCAAGCTCGACAATGAGCGGGTCCGGGTCGAGGAGGTCGAGTCGCTGGACGAGGCCCTGGCCCTGGTGCGCATGGCCGGCATCGACGACGAGGAGCGCCTGGCGACGATGTGAGCCCGGGGATCACGGCGCCAGCAGAAGCCGCAGCGTCAGCCCGATCACCAGGGTCGAGGCGACGCTGAGCAGGGTGCCGAGCAGCACGTACTCGGTCAGCTTGCGGTCCCGGGATTCGCGCAGGTCGCCGAAACGCAGCACCGACTTGGCGGCCAGCAGGAAACCCACCGCCGTCAGCTGGTCGAGCAGCACCAGGGTGAGCACCAGAAAGCGTTCCAGCATGCCGATGCGTGCCCCGGCCTCGGCCAGGGTGCCGGGGTCGTGTATCTCGCTGCTCCAGCGCTGCATGACCAGGGCGATGGCGATCGACAGCGGTCGAGTCACCAGCAGGTAGGTCGTGGCCACGCCGAGGACCTGAGGCTCGACGAACCAGTGCAGGGCCTCGGTCAACGGTGCCGGGGTCCCGAGCCAGGCCAGCCAGACCCCCAGCAGGACGAGCAGGTGCAGGGCCTGGTCGAGCAGGAACCAGCGCAGCTGCTGCGGGGGCAGTCGTGCCTTTGCCAGGTCGATCAGCCAGTGGCTGCCGGCGACCGCCAGGGCGCCGGCCAGGATGGCCGCGGGGCCTCGCGTGGCCGGCCCGGTCGCGACGGCGACCAGCAGCACGCCCCCCGCCAGCAGGCCATGCAGCAGGGCATGCTGTGCCAGGCGTGGGGATCGATGCCTGAGTCGATAGCGCTCCTCGACCCAGGCGCGGGGTTGCAGCAGGAAATCGCCGCTCAGGTGGGCCAGGATCAGCCCCACCAGCAACGACAGCTCGGCGCTACTCATTCCGTGACTCCCGGTCGGCGAGGCGTCGCTCGAAATAGGCCAGGGTATCGACCAGCAGCTCCCAGCGGGCGGCGCGCAGGCGCTTGTGCACGCTGGGCTGGCGAATGCCCAGCCGCTCGGCCAGGGCCTGCTGGGTGGTGGCCCGGTCGAGGCTCAGGGTGACGACCTCGGCGGAATAGCGCGACCAGCCGTCGATCAGGTCATCGAGGAAGCGGGTCAGCAGCGTCGGGCAGGCCTCGTCCGGCGCCTCGAGCAGGACCACCGCCAGGTGGCGGGTCTCGAGGGTGTCCAGGGCCTGCCCCGAGCGCACGAAGACCTCGCCATCGGCCGCGGCGATGCCCCTGTCCTCCTGCCCGACCGCCACGGCGATGCGCGCGTCCCAGCGCTGGTGTGGCTCCGAGTGCTGGATCAGGGCGGCGCGGAGTTGCACGGCGGCCGTCATGGCCGCTCCTGGCTGGGGCAGGGCGAGCTGGAAACCATCGCCCCGATAGCGCTCCCCGTGACCGCCGTGGCGATCGACCAGTTCGGCCAGGGTGGTGTCGAGCACGCGGTGCAGCCGCCGCGTATCGGCGACCTTGCGCGAGTCGATCACGTCACCGGTCAGCACGGCGATGCGGCGGGCCATGGCGGCTTCCCTGGCAGTTGACTGCTCATATCATAGCCTTCCCAGGCTATTTGGCAAGTTAATAGCCTTTTTTGGTTATAAATGCATTAAATAGCCTTTTTGGGCTATTGATAGGGCTCACTGGGCCAGTTCGCGCATGGCGTTCTCCAGCCCTTCCAGGGTCATGGGATACATGCGGTCCTCGACCAGCTGCCGGATCAGCCGGGTGGAGTGGGTGAACTCCCAGGCACGCGGCGGCATGGGATTGAGCCACGCCAGGTGCGGGAAGGTGTCGACCAGGCGCTTGAGCCAGACCGCCCCGGGCTCGTCGTTGAAGTGCTCGACGCTGCCGCCGGGGTGGGTGATCTCGTACGGCGACATGGCGGCATCGCCGACGATCACCACCTGGTAGTCGGCGCCGTAGGTGTGCAGCACGTCCATCGTCGGGATGCGCTCGCTGGTGCGGCGATGATTGTTCCGCCACAGCCCCTCGTACACGCAGTTGTGGAAGTAGTAGGGCTCCAGGTGCTTGAACTCCGAGCGCGCCGCCGAGAAGAGCTCCTCGCAGGTGCGGATGTGGTCGTCCATGGAGCCGCCCACGTCGAGCAGCAGCAGCACCTTCACCGCATTGTGGCGCTCGGGGCGCATGCGCACGTTGAGCAGGCCGGCGTCGCGGGCCGTCTCGCGGATGGTGGCGTCGACGTCGAATTCCTCCGCGGCTCCCTGGCGGGCGAACTTCCTCAGCCTTCGCAGGGCCATCTTGATGTTGCGGGTGCCCAGCTCCAGCGAATCGTCGTAGTCGCGGAAGCGGCGTTCGTCCCACACCTTGACGGCGCGGCGATGGCGCGAGCCGTCCTGGCCGATGCGGATGCCCTCGGGATTGTAGCCGTAGGCGCCGAAGGGGCTGGTGCCGCCGGTGCCGATCCACTTGTTGCCGCCGGCGTGGCGCTCCTTCTGCTCCTCGAGGCGCTGCTTGAAGGTCTCGATCAGCGTCTCGAGCCCGCCCAGGGATTCGATCCGGGTCTTCTCCTCCTCGCTGAGCTGCTTCTCGAACTCGCGGCGCAGCCAGTCGTCGGGGATCAGCGCCTCGATGGCGGCGTCCAGGCTCTCCAGCCCCTCGAACCAGGCGGCGAAGGCGCGATCGAAGCGGTCGAAGTGGCGCTCATCCTTGACCATCACGGTGCGCGCCAGCTGGTAGAAGGCCTCCATGTCGGCGAACACCACGCCGTGCTCCACCACCGCGTGCAGGTCGAGCAGCTCGCGCAGCGACACCGGGACGCCGTGGCGCTTGAGGGTCTCGAACAGGCCGATGAACATGACTCAGCGCCTCTGGTTGCCCTGGCGGCGCATCATGAACGCCAGTCGCTCCAGGAGCTGGGTGTCCTGCTCGTTCTTCACCAGCGCCCCGGCCAGCGGGGGGATCGCCTTGACCGGATCGCGGCCGTAGAGCGCCTCCCGGGCCAGTTCGTCGCTCATCAGGAGCTTCAGCCAGTCCACCAGCTCCGAGGTGGAGGGCTTCTTCTTGAGTCCCGGGGCCTGGCGCAGCTCGAAGAACACCTCCAGCGCCTCGCCGACCAGCCGCGGGGCGATCTCCGGGAAGTGCACGTCGACGATGGCCTGCATGGTCTCGCGGTCGGGGAACTCGATGTAGTGGAAGAAGCAGCGGCGCAGGAAGGCGTCGGGCAGCTCCTTCTCGTTGTTGGAGGTGATGACGATGATCGGACGATGCTTCGCGGTGATGGTCTCGCCGGTCTCGTAGACGTGGAATTCCATCCGGTCCAGCTCCTGGAGCAGGTCGTTGGGGAATTCGATGTCCGCCTTGTCGATCTCGTCGATCAGCAACACCACCCGCTCGTCCGCGCTGAAGGCCTCCCACAGCTTGCCGGGCTTGATGTAGTTGGCGACGTTCTCCACCCCCTCGACTCCCAGCTGGGAGTCGCGCAGGCGGCTCACCGCGTCGTACTCGTAGAGCCCCTGGGCCGCCTTGGTGGAGGACTTGATGTGCCAGGTGATCAGCTGCGTGCCCAGCGAGCCGGCCAGCTCCTCGGCCAGCAGGGTCTTGCCGGTGCCCGGTTCGCCCTTGATCAGCAGCGGGCGCTGGAGGGTCACGGCGGCATTGACCGCCTGCTTGAGGGTCTCGGTGGCCACGTAGGTGGAGGTGGAGTCAAACGCCATGGGTCGTGCCTCGGCAGGTCGTCGGGAGTTGGTGGGTAATCAAACGAGTGTACGGAAGGGCGAGGGCGGCGACAAACCGGCGCGGCGCTTGCACAGGGCTAACGCCGATAGCAGCAACGCTCAAGGCTGTTCCGATGACAGGCCTACGAGGGGGCGCTGTGAACCCCTCCCTGGGCGCTACCGATGCCCTGCTTCGCTCACGCGTCCCGCTTCGCTCGCAGGTCCGGTGCTGGCCATCCATGGCCAGCCCGTTCGGAGCAGTGCTCCTCACCCCTGGCACAGGACCCCCTCTACGACCGGTCCCCGGCGCCTTTCGCTAACGGGTATCGGTGACTGCGATAGCCCTGGGCGCCTACGTCTCCCGCTGGCGGTAGGCCTCCACCAGGATCGCCGGGTCGTGCTCGGCGTGGCCGCGGGTGGCGTGGGCGCGCATCAGCTGGGCGGCGAGGCCGCTCATGGGGGTGGCGCTGCCGCTGCGCTGGCTCTGGGCCACCGCCATGTCCAGGTCCTTGAGCAGGGTGCGCAGGTGCCAGGGCGGGTTCTCGTAGTCGCTCCGGGCCATGCGCGGGGTGAGGATCTGGAAGGGCTTCGAGTCGGCGAAGCCCCCGGCGAGTGCCTCGGTCAGCCGGGTGGCATCCACGCCACTGGACTCGGCCAGCGCCACCATCTCGGCGATCACCGCCGCCTGGCAGCCGACGATCATCTGGTTGCATACCTTGGTGACCTGGCCACTGCCCACCGGCCCCATGTGGGTGACCCGGGAGGCGAGCGGTGCGAGCAGCGGGCGAATGGCGGCGATGTCGTCGGCCTCTCCGCCGCACATGATCGCCAGGCTGCCGGCCTCGGCCCCGGCCACGCCACCCGAGACGGGGGCATCCACCCAGCGTATGCCCGCTTCGCCCTCGAGCCGCACGGCGAACTCACGGGTGGCGGCGGGATCACTGCTGGAGAAGTCGATCAGCAGCTGGTCGGGGCGGACGTGGGCGGCCACTCCCTCGGGGCCGAACACCACCTCCTCCACGACCTCGGTATTGGCCAGGCACAGCATCACCACATCGACGTTCTCGACCAGTTCGCCGATATAGTCCGCCACCCGGGCGCCGGCGTCCCTCAGGCCATTGACCTTCTCCGGTGTGCGATTCCACACGGTGACCTCGAAGCCAGCTTCCACCAGCCGGTGCGTCATGGGGTTGCCCATCAGGCCGATGCCGATGAAGCCGAGGCGAGATGTCATGGAGTGTCTCCTGGCGAGTCGGGTTCAAGGTGCAGCATGCGTGATGGAGGGGTTTCCCAGCAAATCGGCGTGGTCCTCGCTCGAGCCGGCCCGCCGCCGCGCGGCGGCGGTGTGTCGGAATGATGCACCGCAGGATAGAAAGCTCCCTCCTGGTGCAGAAACGTGACGGCCAGGTGTTTCCGGCAGGGACACCTCTTGTTGCGGATTTGTCTCAAGTCCATGTTTCAAAAAGGTATTCATTCGAGTGGCACGATTCTCGTATTGTGTTTTCCAGTGAGCTGGCGTGCTCCTCCTGGTCCCCTTCGGGGGACCTTTTTTATGCCTGGCGCAAGTGGGGCGTGCGCGCCCGCGGCGCGCTGCCCGAGGGGGGCGATGCGTCGTCGGACGATCGCCCATGGTGAGGGGATGCGGCGGGTGGACGGCTGGCGCCTCCTCGAGGTGCCCGTCATCCAGTAGTGTTCGCTCGGCACCTGTATCACACTGGCCGGAACGACCCGCCGCAAGGGAGCCGACGATGCGCCTGAGGATCCTCTCGGACCTGCACCTGGAACACTTCGATACCCCGTGGGCATTGCCTGAAGCGGAGGCCGACGCGGTGATCCTGGCCGGCGATATCCACGCCGGTACCCGGGGGCTCGGCTGGGCGGCGGAACGCTTCGCCGGCACCCCGATCCTCTATGTGCCCGGCAACCACGAATTCTACGGGACCAGCATGCCCGAGCTGCGCCGGGCGCTGGCCGACGAGGCCGCCCGGCTCGGCATTCACCTGCTGGACAACCGGTCGCTGACGCTGGACGGCGTGCGTTTCCACGGCACGACGCTGTGGACGGACTTCACCCTCTACGCCGGCCGGCCCGATCACGACCCGGCGCTCACCGAGGCCAGGGCGCTGGCCCTGATGCCGGATTTCCATATCATCGAGCAGCCGGAAGGCGTGGTCTTCACCCCGGGGGAGAGCCGGCGCCTGCATGCCGAGGCGCTGGCCTGGCTGGAAGCGGAGCTGGCCCGGCCGTTCGGGGGCCCGCGCGTGGTGATCAGCCACCATGCGCCCCTGGCCGACTGCATTCCGCCGCGCTACCGCGGCGACGGGCTCTCTCCGGCCTTCGCCTCCCATCTGCCGCAGCTGATGGGGCGGATGGACCTGTGGGTCCACGGCCATGTCCATGACCCGGTGGATCTGGAGGCCGGCGGTACGCGGGTGGTCGCCAACCCCGGCGGTTATCCTGACGAGTTCGATCCGCCGCTGTTCACCCCCGACCTGATCATCGAGGTGCAGGACGCATGACGCTGTCGATCGGTGCCTGTCGGCTGGCGAGCCGCGGATAGCGCCCTTGCCCAGTCGCCACGGCTTCATCCTGACCCGCCACTGGGAGGACACCCCCCGGGGCACAGAGGTCACCCTCTGGCTGGCCACCGACGAGGGGCCGCTCAGGGTGCAGCTGCCGGTGCAGCCCGCGGTGGCCTTCCTGCCCGCCGAGCAGCGAGCGGCGGCCGAGGCGCTGCTGGATGGCGAACCGGGCGTCACCCTGCGTGAACTCGAGCTGCGCGACTTTCACCGACGCCCGGTGCTGGGACTCTACTGCGCGCAGTATCGTCAGCTGACCCGGCTCGAGCGTCGCCTGCGCGAGGCCGGCCTCACGCTCCACGAGGCCGATGTCCGGCCGCCGGAGCGCTACCTGATGGAGCGCTTCATCACCGCACCCGTGACGGTGACCGGCACGCCGGACGGGGAGGGCGGCCTGGTGGAGGCGCGCCTGCGCCCGGCCTCGGACTATCGACCGCGGCTGCGCACGGTGTCGCTGGATATCGAGACCAGCGCCCGGGGCGAGCTCTACTCCATTGCGCTGGAAGGCTGCGGCCAACGACGGGTCTACATGCTGGGGCCGCCCAGGGGCGAGGCGGGCGGGCTCGATTTCCGGCTCGACTACTGCGCCTCTCGGGAGGAGCTGCTCCAGCGGCTCAACGCCTGGTTCGCCGAGTTCGACCCCGACGCCATCATCGGCTGGAACCTGGTGCAGTTCGACCTGCGCGTGCTGCGCGAGCATGCCGAGCGACTCGGCGTGCCGCTCCGGCTGGGCCGCGGCGGCGCCGAGCTGGAGTGGCGCGCCCACGGCCACCAGCCCAACCACTTCTTCGCCGCCGCCGCCGGGCGGCTGATCATCGACGGCATCGAGGCGCTGCGCTCGGCCACCTGGAGCTTTCCGTCGTTCAGCCTGGAGAACGTCGCCCGGACGCTGCTCGGCGAGGGCAAGGCGATCGACAATCCCTACCAGCGCCTCGACGATATCCTGCGCATGTTCGCCGAGGACAAGCCGGCGCTGGCCCGCTACAACCTCAAGGACTGCGAGCTGGTCACGCGGATCTTCGCCAGGGCCGAGCTGCTGGAATTCCTGCTCGAGCGCGCCACGGTGACCGGCCTGCCCGCCGACCGCAGCGGCGGCTCGGTGGCGGCCTTCACCCACCTCTACCTGCCGCGGCTGCATCGGCTGGGCCTGGTGGCGCCCAATCTCGGGGAGGGCGAACCGGCGGAGAGTCCCGGCGGCTTCGTCATGGACTCGCGCCCCGGCCTCTACGACTCGGTGCTGGTGCTCGACTTCAAGAGTCTCTACCCCTCGATCATCCGCAGCTTCCTGATCGACCCGGCGGGGCTGGTGGAGGGCCTCGCCGACCCGACGGACGCGGCCTCGGTGCCGGGCTTTCGCGGCGCACGCTTCTCGCGTACCCGCCACGCCCTGCCGGCCATCGTCGAACGGGTGTGGGCCGGGCGCGAGGCCGCCAAGCGCGCCGGCAATGCCCCGCTCTCCCAGGCGTTGAAGATCATCATGAACAGCTTCTACGGGGTGCTGGGCTCGAAGGGCTGTCGCTTCTTCGACGCCCGCCTCGCCTCCTCGATCACCATGCGCGGCCACGAGATCATGCGGCGCACCCGGGCGCTGATCGAGGCCGAGGGACATACGGTGATCTACGGCGATACCGACTCCACCTTCGTGTGGCTGGGCCGGGCCCATGCAGAGGCCGACGCCGGGGCGATCGGTCGGCGGCTGGTGGCCCGGGTCAACGCCTGGTGGCGGGAACACCTGGCCACGGAGCACGGCCTCGACAGCGCCCTGGAGCTGCAGTTCGAGACTCACTACCGGCGTTTCCTGATGCCCACCATCCGCGGCGCCGAGGCGGGCAGCAAGAAGCGCTACGCCGGCCTGGTGCAGGACGCCGACGGCGGCGAGCGGCTGGTGTTCAAGGGGCTCGAGACGGTACGCACCGACTGGACGGAACTGGCCAAGGCGTTCCAGCAGGAGCTCTACCGGCGCGTCTTCACCGGCGAGCCCTGGCGGGACTACGTG
This sequence comes from Halomonas terrestris, assembly GCF_049166755.1. Lineage (NCBI taxonomy): Bacteria > Pseudomonadati > Pseudomonadota > Gammaproteobacteria > Oceanospirillales > Halomonadaceae > Halomonas > Halomonas terrestris. The sequence continues at coordinate 65,596 of NZ_JBMHFZ010000025.1, forward strand.
CGCGACTACGTGCAGGCCTTCCTGGAGCGCGCCCGGTCGGGGGAACTCGACGAGCGGCTCGTCTATCGCAAGCGGCTGCGGCGACGCCTCGACGACTACCGCCGCAACGTGCCGCCCCACGTGCGTGCGGCGCGGCTGGCCGATGCGGAGAACGAGCGGCGGGGCCGGCCGCGCCAGTACCAGAACGGCGGCTGGATCCGCTACGTGATGACGGTGGCCGGCCCCGAGCCCCTGGAGGCGCACCACTCGCCCATCGACACCGACCACTACCTGACCCGCCAGCTGCAGCCGGTGGCCGATGCCATCCTGCCCTTCGTCGGCGACGACTTCGCCAGCCTGATCGACCGCCAGCTGGGGCTGTTCTGAGCCGGCGGGCCGGGTCAGGGCACCGAGGAGGCGTCGGCGGCGGCCTCAGGATGCCGCCCGAACTGCAACTCGGCCAGGTGGCGGTAGAGCGGGCTCGTTTCGAGCAGCTCCGCATGGCGCCCGGCGGCGACCAGGCGACCCTCCTCGAGGACCAGCAGGCGGTCGGCGGCCACCACCGTGGCCAGGCGGTGGGCGATCACCAGGCTGGTACGGCCTTCCATCAGCCGATCGAGGGCCTCCTGGACCAGGCGCTCGCTCTCGGCGTCCAGGGCACTGGTCGCCTCGTCGAGCAGCAGTACCCGTGGATTCTTGAGCAGCGCCCGGGCAATCGCCAGGCGCTGGCGCTGGCCGCCGGAGAGCTGCACCCCGCCGGGGCCGAGGGGCGTATCGAAGCCACGGGGCAGGGACTCGATGAAATCCAGGGCGTTGGCGTCCCGGGCCGCATCGCGCAGCTCTGCCAGGCTCGCCTCGGGCTTGCCGTAGCGCAGGTTGTCGGCGGCGGTCCCGGTGAACAGCGTCGGTTCCTGGGAGACCAGCCCCATGACGCGACGCAACGACCGGGGAGCCAGGTCCCGCAGGTCGATGCCGTCGAGCCGTAGCCTGCCGTTGTCGGGGTCATGGAAGCGCAGCAGCAGGGCGAGGAGGGTGCTCTTGCCGCCGCCCGAGGGGCCGACGAGGGCGACCCGCTCACCGGGACGGACATGCAGGTCGAGCCCCAGGAGTGCCGGTACCTCGCGCCCGGGGTAGGTGAAGCTCACCCCTTCCAGGCGGATATCGCCGGCCACGGGATCCGGCAGGGGCGTGGGGCTGGCCGGTGCATGGATGCGGGGGCGGGTATCGAGCAGTTCCTGCAGGCGCTCGGCCGCCCCGGCGGCACGCTGCACGTCGCCGGCCACCTCGGCCAGGGCCGCCACGGCACCGGCGGCCAGCACCGCATAGAAGACGAAGGCGGAAAGCTCGCCCGCCGTCATGCTGCCGGTCAGCACCGCCTGGCCTCCCTGCCACAGCATCACCCCCACGGCGGCGAACACTACCAGCATGGCGATGCCGGTGAGCCAGGCCCGCTGACGGGTGCGTTCGACGGCGCTGGCGAAGGCCTCCTCGACACGACTGCCGTAGTCGCGCCGCTCCAGGGTCTCGTGGTTGAAGGCCTGGACGGTGCGGATGCCGGCCAGCGATTCGCCGGCGTAGCGACCCAGTTCCGCCACCCGGTCCTGGCTGTAGCGGGAGAGCCGGCGGACCCGCCGGCCGAACCAGAGGATCGGCAGCACCGTGACCGGAATGCCGAGCAGCACGATGGCCGAGAGCCATGGCTGGGTGACCAGCATCAGGCTCACCGCACCGAACAGCATCAGCAGGTTGCGCAGGGCCAGCGAGACCGAGGAACCGAACAGGCTCTGCAGTACGCTGGTGTCGGCGGTCAGCCGCGAGGTGATCTCGCCGGCCCCATGGGCGGGGTCGAGCGAGCTTTCGAAGAACCCGGGCTCCAGCTCCAGCAGGTGGTCGAAGACCCGGCGGCGCAGGTCGGCGGCCAGGCGCTCGCCGATCCAGGTCACCAGGTAGTAGCGCAGCGCCGAGGCCATCGCCAGCACGGTCACCACGGCGAGCATCATGACGAGTGCCTGGTTGAGCCGTGCCCGGTCCTCGGCGAGGAAGCCCTGGTCGATCACCAGGCGCAGTCCCTGGCCGAGCAGCAGCACGCTCGAGGCGGCGGCCATCAGGGCGAGCCCGGCCAGCACCAGCCGCCAGCGGTAGGGGCGCAGCAACCCCAGCAGTCGCAGCAGGACCCGCGGATCCGGGGGTGAGCTCATCGGGTGCCTCGAACGGAATGGTGGCTGGAAGGGGCACCATAGCAGTGTCGCGGGCGGCCTGCATGGCCCGGGCACCCCCGGGCGGGGCCGGTGCGCCAGCCATCGGCTCCGGCTCCCGCAGCGGCCATGGATCGGGCCGTGTCGCAGGTCGAGGCCGATGACCGCGGCAGGCGCGAGGTCGTTGCCGGCACGTCGGCGCCCCGGCTGCGCGGGCCCGACGAGGTCCTGATCGGCAAGGCATGAGCGCGACGCCATGTCGCTTGAAGCCGGGGTGGGACGGGGTCATATTCGAGGGCGATCCACCGCGAACAGGAGATGCGACGTGTCCGATTCCCTTACCCTGGCGTGCCCGCACTGTCTGGCCATCAACCGCGTCAGCCGGGCGAAGCTGGGCGATGGCCCGATCTGCGGCAAGTGCAGGCAGCGGCTCTTCACCGGCGAGCCGGTGGCGCTGACCGGTGCCAACTTCAATGCCCTGGTGGGGCGCAGCACGCTACCGGTGGTGGTGGACTTCTGGGCCAGCTGGTGCGGACCCTGCAAGATGATGGCGCCGATCTTCGCTGCGGCCGCCCGTGACCTGGAGCCCCGCCTGCGCTTCGCCAAGCTCGATACCGAGGCGGAGCCGGCCCTCGCCGGGCAGTTCGGCATTCGCAGCATTCCCACCCTGATCGTGTTCCGCGATGGGCGCGAGGTGGCCCGTCAGCCCGGACTGTTGCAGGAAGCCCAGCTGCGGCAGTGGCTCGAACCGCACCTGGTCCAGTGAGGGCTCACGCCTCCACGGCCGAGAGCGAGGGCCCCTGGTAGGCGACCATCACGCAGTTGCGGCCCTTCGCCTTGCCCTCGTAGAGGGCCTGGTCGGCACGCAGCAGGGCGGGCTCCAGTCGTGTCTCGTCCGGCTCGACCCGGCTGATGCCCACCGTCACCGACAGCGGGGTTCGCTCGGGGAGCATCGGCAGGGCCAGGCTGGCGACCCTCTCGCGCAGGCGTTCGGCGATGTCCCTGGCGGTATGCAGGTTGGCCTGGGGCAGGGCGATGACGAACTCCTCGCCACCGTAGCGGCCGATGATGTCGGTCTCGCGGAGCACCGACTGGCAGCAGCCCGCCACGGTAGTCAGCACCAGGTCGCCCATGGCATGGCCATGGCGATCGTTGAGGCTCTTGAACAGGTCGATGTCGACCATGCAGATCGCCAGGGGAACACCGTCGCGCCGCGTGCGTCGCAGTTCCCGCGCGGCCAGCTCGAAGAAGCGCCGCCGGTTGGCGATGCCGGTCAGGTCGTCGGTGCATGCCATGTAGCGCAGCTGCTCTTCCAGCTGCCTGCGCTCCTCGATCTCGGCCTGCAGCTGACGGTTGGCCTCGCGCTCCTCCAGCAGCGAGGCGAACTGCTCGCGCTGCAACCGGTTCAGCCGTGTCACCGTCATCCAGCCGAGCAGGTTGACGAAGCCCAGCAGCATCAGGCTGCTGGCCATCACGGCACCGGGCAGCGG
>NZ_JBMHFZ010000026.1:0-62961 GCF_049166755.1 Halomonas terrestris
GTCAACGAGGCCTTCGAGCTGCTGCACGCGGGCAAGAGCATTCGCACCGTCCTGCACTACTGATACCCCGCCGGCACATGGGGGCGGGTCGCTCATGTGCCGGCATGGCCTCGACAACGTGGCCAGGCGCGTCATTATGGTGGTTCAAGACGGGTACCAAGGAGAGCAAACCCATGACCATGACCGAAAGTCTGGAGCTGGTGTCGGCCAACAAGAGTTTCGGCGGCTGGCACAAGCGTTACCGCCACCGCTCCCGGGCACTGGACTGCGAGATGGTGTTCGCCATCTACCTGCCTCCCCAGGCGGAAACTCGACGTGTGCCCCTGCTGTGGTGGCTCTCCGGGCTGACCTGCACCGACGAGAACTTCATGCAGAAGGCTGGCGCTCATCGACTCGCCGCGGAACTGGGCATCGCCATCGTCTGTCCGGACACCAGTCCCCGGGGGACCGACCTGCCCGGGGAGCATGACAGCTACGACTTCGGCTCGGGGGCAGGCTTCTACGTCAATGCCACCCGTGAGCCATGGAAGCAGCACTACCGCATGTATGACTACGTGACCGAGGAGCTCCCGTCGGTGGTGCGGCAGCACTTCCCGGTCAACGGTCGTGAATCGATCAGCGGACACTCCATGGGCGGCCACGGGGCCCTGATCATGGCCCTGCGTCGGCCCGGCCACTACCGTTCGGTGTCGGCCTTCGCGCCCATCGTCAACCCCACCCAGTGCCCCTGGGGCCAGAAGGCCTTCTCCGGTTACCTGGGTGATGACGTCGGCAGCTGGACCCAGTACGACGCCTGCGAGCTGGTGGCCCGGGGCGCCTCGAGCCAGCCGCTGTTCATCGACCAGGGCGAGGCGGACGACTTCCTCGAGGAGCAGCTCAGGCCCGAACGCCTCGAGGCGGTGTGTGCCGAGCACGACCATCCGCTGACGCTACGGCGACAACCCGGTTACGACCACAGTTACTTCTTCATCGCCTCCTTCATCGAGGATCACCTGCGCTATCATGCCGAGCGGCTGAAGGCCGCCTGAGCGGGCGCGGGTGGCGGGTACGCCGGCCGGCGCCATGCCGAGGCCGGCCGGCCCGAAGCGACGCGGCACCGAACGATTGTGTTTTCCCCCGTCGGCGTGCAACTATCTGCGGCACTGCATGGCGGCGCCCCCGCCTGCCCAGTCCCCTGGCGCTTGCAGACAACCACAACACTGGCTTTCGTGACACCGACCCTCGAGAGGCGTCGGGGTGTGGAGAGATGACAATGAAAGACGCTCCTCGAGCCCCCGCTGACCACGACAGGACGCAAACCCTCGGTTTCCTCCTGCTGGACAACTTCACACTCATTTCGCTCGCTTCGGCCATCGAGCCGTTGCGCATGGCCAACCAGCTGGCGGGTCGGGAACTCTACCGCTGGTACACCCTCAGCGTCGACGGCGAACCGGTCAGGGCCAGCGACGGCCTGCAGGTCACCCCGGACGTGGCGCTCACGGTGCCACTGACGCTGGACATGGTCATCGTCTGCGGCGGTGTCGGGCCGAGTCGCAGCGTGCAGCGCGAGCACGTGGCCTGGCTGCAGTCCCAGGCGCGGCTTGCCCGGCGGCTGGGCGCCATCTGCACCGGCAGCTGGGCCCTGGCGAAGGCGGGGCTGCTGGATGGCTACGAGACCAGTATCCACTGGGAGTGCCTGGCCGCCATGCAGGAGGCCTTCCCGCGGGTGGTGCTGACGACCCGGCTGTTCTCCATCGATCGCGACCGGGCCTCCGCCTCGGGGGGCACTGCACCGCTGGACATGATGCTCACCCTGATCGGTCGCGACCATGGCCGTGAACTCGCCGCCGGCATCTCGGAGATGTTCATCTGCGATCGGGTGCGCAACGAGCATGACCACCAGCGGGTGCCGCTCAAGCACGTGCTCGGCACGACCCAGCCCAAGCTGCTGGAGATCGTGGCCCTGATGGAGGCCAACCTGGAGGAGCCCATCGGCCTCGACGAGCTGGCCGATTACGTGGATGTCTCCCGTCGCCAGCTGGAGCGGCTGTTCCAGAAGTACCTGCACTGCTCGCCGTCGCGCTACTACCTCAAGCTGCGCCTGACCCGGGCCCGCCAGTTGCTCAAGCAGACGCCGATGTCGATCATCGAGGTCGCCTCGGCCTGCGGCTTCGTCTCGACGCCACACTTCTCCAAGTGCTATCGGGAGTTCTTCGGCATGCCGCCCCGCGACGAGCGGCTGGGCAGTGGCACGCTCAACCTCTCGCCGGTAGCCCTGGAGAAGGAGACGGCTGCCCTGTTGCAGGGGGCGGCGGCCTTCGAGGCCGTGCCGATCGAGCCCGTCTCCAGTGCCGTGGTCGCCCTCGACGAGGCCCGGGGAGAGCCCACCTACGCCAGCGTCCGCCTGAAGTCATGAGGAGGGGCTGATGCGGACCGCCGTTGCCCCGTGGCCATCCGGCCTGCCTTCCAGCGAGGCCCCGGCGTGATACAACTGCCGTGGCGCCGGGCGGGGCGCCTGCTGGCGCTGGTGCTGCTCGGCTTCGTCGGGCTGTCGCTGCTGCTGGTTCTGCTGCTGCGGGTGGTGCCGGTGTTCGGCTCCATGGTGATGGTGGAGCGCAAGGTGCAGTCGTGGATCGCCCGCGAGCCGATCCGCATCGAGCACCAGTGGCGCGCCCGGGATGCCCTCTCCGACCATGCCAAGCTGGCGGTGATCGCCGCCGAGGACCAGCGCTTCCCGCTGCACCGTGGCTTCGACGTCGACGAGATGCGGCGCGCCTGGGAGGCCAGCCGCAACGGCGGCCGGCTGCGCGGGGCCAGCACCATCAGCCAGCAGACCGCCAAGAACCTCTTCCTGTGGACCGGGCGCAGCTGGCTGCGCAAGGGGCTGGAGGCCTGGTTCACCCTGCTGATCGAGACGCTCTGGCCCAAGGAGCGCATCCTCGAGGTCTATCTCAATATCGCCGAGTGGGACCATGGGGTCTTCGGCCTGGAGGCCGCGGCCCGGCACTACTTCGGTGTCTCGGCGGCAGAGCTCAATGTCCACCAGGCCAGCCGCCTGGCCGCCATCCTGCCCAACCCGCGTGCCTGGGACGCGGCCCGTCCCGGTCCCCACGTGGAGCGGCGCAGCGCCTGGATCCGCCAGCAGATGAACAATCTCGGCGGCATCGCCTACCTTGAGCAGCTCTGACCGCGTCGCTATCGCGACAGCCATGACGTTTTTGGAATTCTCCCCGTCGCTTCCAAGCGCCGAGGCCATGGGGGGCGGCGCTATGCTGCCGGCAAGTCAACGACACTGCCGGAGAATCTTCCATGACCCCCCGCGAACTGCACGACGACGCCATCGTTATCGACGGCCTGATCATCGCCAAGTGGAACCGTGAGCTCTTCGAGGACATGCGTCGCGGCGGTCTCACCACCGCCAACTGCACCGTCTCGGTGTGGGAGGGCTTCCAGGCCACCGTCGACAATATCGTCAAGTCAAACCAGCTGATGGCCGAGTGCAGCGACCTGGTGCGCCCGGTGCGCACCACCGCGGATATCACCCGGGCCAAGGAGGAGGGCAGGACCGGCATCATCTACGGCTTCCAGAACGCCCACGCCTTCGAGGACCAGATCGGCTACGTCGAGATCTTCAAGCAGCTGGGCGTGGGCATCGTGCAGATGTGCTACAACACCCAGAACCTGGTCGGCACCGGCTGCTACGAGCGCGACGGGGGCCTCTCCGGCTTCGGTCGCGAGATCGTCGCCGAGATGAACCGCGTCGGCATCATGTGCGACCTCTCCCATGTCGGCGAGAAGACCTCCACCGAGGTGATCGAGGCCTCCACCAAGCCGGTCTGCTACTCCCACTGCCTGCCCTCCGGCCTCAAGGAGCATCCGCGCAACAAGTCCGACGAGGAGCTGAAGTTCATCGCCGACCGCGGCGGCTTCGTCGGCGTGACCATGTTCACCCCCTTCCTGCGCGCCGGGGTCGACGCCACCGTCGACGACTACGTCGAGGCCATCGAGTACGTGATGAACATCGTCGGCGAGGATGCCATCGGCATCGGCACCGACTTCACCCAGGGCCACGACAAGAACTTCTTCGAGTGGCTGACCCATGACAAGGGCTACGCCCGTCGCCTGACCAACTTCGGCAAGATCATCAACCCCGAGGGCATCCGCACCATCGGCGAGTTCCCCAACCTCACCGAGGCCCTGCTGCGTCGCGGCTTCAGCGAGTCCCAGACGCGCAAGATCATGGGCGAAAACTGGGTGCGGGTCCTGAAGGATGTCTGGGGCGCCTGATAGCACATTTCTCACTTCATATTGCCCGAGGGGGCGCCGGGGGCAGGCCGAAGAGGAGGTCCGATTCCAGGGAAGGAATCGGTAGCGTACAGGGAAGTATTCACAGCGCCTCCTCGCAGGTCTGCCGCCGGAAAGCCCCAGCCAACTGAGCGCCTTGCATAACAACGATTTCGAGGAACAAGACCGTGACCAAGATGGCCCCCGAACTGCCCATCGACGTGGATAGCGAAACCGGCGTCTGGACCACCGATGCCCTGCCCATGCTCTATGTGCCGCGGCACTTCTTCATCAACAACCATGTGGCCGTGGAGGAGGCGCTGGGCGCCGAGAAGTACGCCGAGATCCTCTACCACGCCGGCTACAAGAGCGCCTGGCACTGGTGCGAGAAGGAGGCCGAGTGCCACGGCCTCGAGGGCGAGGCGGTCTTCGAGCACTACATGACGCGCCTCTCCCAGCGCGGCTGGGGCAAGTTCGTCACCGAGGCCATCGACCTCGACGCCGGCACCGCCCGGGTGCGCCTGGAGCACAGCGCCTTCGTCTATCAGCTGGGCAAGGTGGGGCGCAAGGTGGAGTACATGTTCACCGGCTGGTTCGCCGGCGCCATGGACCAGATCCTCGCCGCCCGGGGCAGCACGCTGCGCACCGTCGCCGAGCAGACCCAGAGCGCCGCCGAAGAGGGCTGCGAGGTGGGCTATTTCGAGACCCAGCCGCTGACCGGCGCCGCCCGCTAAGTCCCGGGAACGAGGAGAGAGAACCATGGCATTCGACGCGATCTTCCAGCCGATCGAGATCGGCAAGCTCACCATCCGCAACCGGGTCGTCAGCACCGCCCACGCCGAGGTGCATGCCACCGACGGCGGCATGACCACCGACCGCTACGTCAGGTACTACGAGGAGAAGGCCAAGGGCGGCTGCGGCCTGTGCATCTGCGGCGGCTCCTCGGTGGTCTCCATCGACAGCCCCCAGGGCTGGTGGAGCTCGGTGAACCTCTCCACCGACCGGATCATCCCGCACTTCCAGAACCTGTCTAGAGCCGTCCACAAGCACGGCGGCAAGATCATGATCCAGATCACCCACATGGGGCGCCGCTCGCGCTGGGACGGCTACGACTGGTCGACCCTGCTGTCGCCCTCCGGCATCCGCGAGCCGGTGCACCGCTCCACCTGCAAGACCATCGAGGAGGAGGAGATCTGGCGCATCATCGGCGACTTCGCCCAGGCCGCGCGCCGGGCCAAGGAGGGCGGCCTCGACGGCGTCGAGCTCTCCGCCGTGCACCAGCACCTGATCGACCAGTTCTGGAGCCCGCGGGTCAACAAGCGCGAGGACCAGTGGGGCGGCAGCTTCGAGAACCGCATGCGCTTCGGCATGGAGGTGCTCAAGGCGGTGCGCGCCGAGGTCGGCGACGACTTCGTGGTGGGCATGCGCATCTGTGGCGACGAGTTCCACCCGGACGGCCTCTCCCACGACGACATGAAGCAGATCGCCGCCTACTACGATGCCACCGGGCAGGTGGACTTCTTCGGCGTGATCGGCTCCGGCTGCGACACCCACAACACCCTGGCCAACGTCATCCCCAACATGTCCTACCCGCCGGAGCCCTTCCTGCACCTGGCGGCGGGCATCAAGGAAGTGGTCAGGGTGCCGGTGATCCACGCCCAGAACATCAAGGACCCCAACCAGGCCCAGCGCATCCTGGAAGGCGGTTACGTGGACCTGGTGGGCATGACCCGGGCGCATATCGCCGACCCGCACATCATCGCCAAGATCAAGATGGGCCAGATCGACCAGATCAAGCAGTGCGTGGGCGCCAACTACTGCATCGACCGCCAGTACCAGGGCCTGGACGTGCTGTGCATCCAGAACGCCGCCACCTCCCGCGAGTACATGGGCCTGCCGCATATCATCGAGAAGAGCGAAGGGCCCAGGCGCAAGGTCGTGGTGGTGGGCGGTGGCCCCGGCGGCATGGAGGCGGCCCGCGTCGCCGCCGAGCGTGGCCATGACGTCACCCTGTTCGAGGCCGCCGAGGCCCTGGGCGGGCAGATCACCATCGCCGCCCAGGCCCCGCAGCGCGACCAGATCGCCGGCATCACCCGCTGGTATCAGCTGGAGTTGGCGCGCCTGGGCGTCGACCTGCGCCTGGGCACCCGCGCCGACGAGGCGACCCTGCTCGACCTGCGCCCGGATATCGTGGTGCTGGCCACCGGCGGCCAGCCCTTCCTCAGCCAGTTCCCGGAGTGGGGCTACTCGGAGAACCCCGAGGAGAGCCTGGTGGTCAGCACCTGGGACGTGCTCAGCGGTAAGGTTGCCCCGGGCAAGAACGTGCTGATCTATGACGCCATCTGCGAGTTCTCCGGCGTCTCGGCGGCGGACTACCTGGCCGACAAGGGCGCCAAGGTGGAGATCGTCACCGACGACATCAAGCCGGGCGCGGCGGTGGGCGGCACCACCTTCCCGACCTACTACCGCAGCCTCTACGAGAAGGAGGTGATCATGACCTCCGACCTGATGCTGCACAAGGTCTACCGGGAGGGCGACTCCCTGGTGGCGGTGCTCGAGAACGAGTACACCGGCGCCCTGGAGGAGCGGGTGGTGGATCAGGTGGTGGTGGAGAACGGCGTGCGTCCCGACGAGGGCCTCTACTACGCCCTCAAGGAGCAGTCTCGCAACAAGGGTCAGCTGGACCTGGAGGCGCTCTACGCCATCCAGCCCCAGCCCTGCCTTGGGGAGGAGAGAGGCGACGGCTTCCTGCTGTTCCGCCTGGGCGACTGCACGGCGCCGCGTAACACCCACGCGGCCATCTACGACGCCCTGCGGATCTGCAAGGACTTTTAAACCCAGCTGTAAGCTGTAAGCCGGAAGCTGTAAGTGGGGGGGTAACTTACCGCTTACAGCTCAAGGCTTACGGCTCCTCATCGAGGAAGCCGAGATGCTCGAGACCCTGCTGCCGATACTTATCTTCGCCGCCCTGGGCCTGGCGGTGATCGGCGCCTGGCGGCGTGTTCGCCTGTGGCGCCAGGGGCGGCCCTCCGCCGTGCCGCTGCTCAAGGGCCTGGCGGCCATGCCGCGCCGTTACCTGGTCGATCTGCACCATGTGGTCGGGCGCGACAAGGTGATGTCCAACACCCATGTGGCCACCGCCGGTGGCTTCGTGGCCGCCGCCGTGCTGATGATCCTGGTGCATGGCCTGGGGCTGGGCTCTTCAGAAGCACTGGGGGGCGTGCTGGGCTGGCTGCTGCTGGCGGCCAGCGCCGTGATGTTCGTGGGCAGCCGCTTCGTGGCCCGGCGCCGCCGCAACCCGCCGGCGCGCCTCTCCAGGGGCCCCTGGATGCGCCTGCCCAAGAGCCTGGCGGCCTTTTCGCTGGGTGTCTTCCTGATCACCCTGCCCACGGTGGGGCTGCTGCCCGCCGACTTCGGTCACTGGCTGCTGGCGCTGCTGCTGGCCGCCGTGGTGGTCTGGGGGCTGGGCGAGATGGTCTTCGGCATGACCTGGGGCGGGCCCATGAAGCACGCCTTCGCCGGCGCCCTGCACCTGGCCTTCCACCGTCGCGCCGAGCGCTTCGGGGAAGGCAACCGTTCCACCGGCCTCAAGGCGCTCGACCTGGACGACGAGGCGGCGCCGCTGGGTGTCGAGAAGCCCGCCGACTTCACCTGGAACCAGCTGCTCGGTTTCGATGCCTGCGTGCAGTGCGGGCGTTGCGAGGCGGTGTGCCCGGCCTTCGCCGCCGGTCAGCCGCTCAACCCCAAGAAGCTGATCCAGGACATGGTGGTGGGCCTGGCCGGGGGCAGCGATGCCAAATACGCCGGCAGTCCCCACCCTTCACAAGGGCTTGGCGGCAAGCCGGTGGGCGAGCACCACGGCACCCCCCACGGGCCCATCGTGGCCCCTGACGCGATGACGGGCGGCAAGGCCCTGGTGGACGCCGAGACCCTGTGGTCCTGCACCACCTGTCGCGCCTGCGTGGAAGAGTGCCCGATGATGATCGAGCACGTGGACGCCATCGTCGACATGCGTCGTCACCTGACCCTGGAGCGGGGCCAGACCCCCAACAAGGGCGCCGAGGTGCTCGACAACCTGATCGCCACCGACAACCCCGGCGGCTTCGATCCCGGCTCGCGGCTGCACTGGGCGGCGGACCTCGAACTGCCGCTGATGGCCGACGTCAAGCAAGCCGAGGTGCTGCTGTGGCTGGGCGACGGCGCCTTCGACATGCGCAACCAGCGCACCCTGCGCTCCCTGGTCAAGGTGCTGCGCGCCGCCGGGGTGGAGTTCGCGGTGCTGGGCACCGAGGAGCGCGACAGCGGCGACGTGGCGCGGCGCCTGGGCGACGAGGCGACCTTCCAGTCCCTGGCCAGGCGCAATATCGCCACCCTCTCGAAGTACCGCTTCCGGCGCATCGTCACCTGCGACCCCCACAGCTTCCATGTGCTGGGCAACGAGTACGGCGAGCTGGGCGGTAACTATGAAGTGTTCCACCACAGCACCTTTATCGCCGAACTTTACGACGCCGGCCGGTTGGCCTTCGCGCCCTGGAAGGGCGGCAGCGTCACCTATCACGACCCCTGCTACCTGGGCCGCTACAACGGCGAGTTTGATGCGCCGCGCAACGTGCTCAAGGCGCTGGGCATCGAGGTCAAGGAGATGGAACGCTCCGGCTTCCGCTCGCGCTGCTGCGGCGGTGGCGGCGGGGCGCCGATCACCGATATTCCCGGCGAGCGGCGGATTCCCGACATGCGCATGAACGACGTCAAGGAGAGCGGCGCCGAGCTGGTGGCGGTGGGCTGTCCCCAGTGCACCGCCATGCTCGAGGGGGTGGTGGATGCCACCGCCGAGGTGCGCGATATCGCCGAGCTGGTGGCCGATGCCCTGGTGGCGAATGCTCAGATGGAGAGTCCGGCCGCCGAGGCGGTCGATGCGACCCGCCGCTCCACCGGCAAGACCGCCGAGGAGGTGATCTGATGAGCGAGATTCGTCGTCGCGATCCACGCCATGAGTGGATCGCCCGTAACCGCCTGCATCCCGAGCACGCCAGCGTGCTCGCCGAGCTGGGACAGGGGGCTGCCAGCGAGTGGCTGGGCCCCAACGGGGTCATCCGCAGGAACCCTCGCGCCATCGGCTTCATCGGCCCCAATGGCGTCAAGCGCATCGACCGCAGCGGCGCCCAGCAGGGCGGCCAGGCGGCGGGCGCGGCCCGCCAGGCGGCCCAGGATAGCCGTCGCCAGGTGGAGATTCCCGAACCGGCCTTCCTGGTGGCGGTGGTGCCGGAGCTCTCCGGCGGGCGCCTCTCCGGTCACGACAAGGACCTGCTGGGCCTGGCCCGGCGCCTGGCCGATGCCGACCCGGAACGCCCCGGCGCCGTGCTGGCGGTGATATTTGGGCAGCACAAGGGCGAGGGGGGCGGCGAGCTGAAAGAGCAGGGCTTCGGCGAGGCGGGCATCGATCGCCTGCTGCACCTCGATGACGACGCCTATGCCGGCTTCGCCCCCGAGGCGCGCCTGGCGGCGCTGACCGCGGTGGAGCGGGAGCTGGCGCCGCGGCACTGGCTGCTCCCCGACTCGCCCCTGGGTGGGGCCGACCTGGGCCGGCGCCTGGCGCTGCGCTTGAATGAGGGGAGGGGCGAGCGGCCCGCCACCGGCGTCTGGCAGATCGAGGCCGACGCCGAGGCGCCACTGGGCTGGCGCTGCACCGCCCGCGGCGCGGCGGAGAGCCTGGATATCCAGCGGCCCCTGCCGCGGGTCGCCCTGGCGCTCGCCGAGTGTGCCGAGCCGGTGGACGAGACCCGTCACGCCGCCGAGCCCGTGAGCCTGGCGGAGACGATTCCCAGCGCCTTTTCGCGGATCGAGGACCTGGGCCAGGTGGCGGTGGACCCCGCCGGGGTGGCGCTGGCCGAGGCGGAGTTCATCCTCTCCGGCGGCAACGGCGTCAAGGACTGGGACGGCTTCCACCATGCCGCCAGGGTACTGGGGGCGACGGAAGGCGCCTCCCGGGTGGCGGTGGACGACGGCTTCATGGCGCGCCATCGCCAGGTGGGGGCCACCGGCACCTGGGTCACCGCCCGGGTCTACCTGGCGGTGGGCATCAGTGGCGCCATCCAGCACCTGCAGGGCATCCAGACCTGCGACAAGGTGGTGGCCATCAACCTCGACCCCGGATGCGACATGATCAAGCGCGCCGACCTGGCGGTGATCGGCGACAGCGGCGAGATCCTCGCCGCCCTGGTGGCCATGGTGGAACAGCAGCGAGGAGGGCAGCGCGATGCGGCCTGAGCAGCAGGGAATCGAGGTGGCGGTACTGGTCTCGGTGGGGCGTCACCCCATCACCGGGCGCGCGCGCCGCGCCGATCAGGATGCCCGGGGCCTGGAGCTGGCCCTGGGCCTGGAGCGCCAGCTGCCCGGCAGCCGGGTGAGCCTGTTGCATGCCGGCCCACGCAGCGAGGAGGGCGAAGCGGCCCTGCGTGGCTACTTGGGCATGGCCGCAGGCGCTGGCATGGGGCTGGACACCCTGACCCTGCTGGAGCAGGCCGAGGGCTGCGATGCCATCCCGGCCCTGGCCGAGCACCTGGCCGCGGCGCCGCCGCAGCTGGTGATCACCGGGGCCCGGGCGGAGCGCGGCGAGGGCTCGGGGCTCCTGCCCTATGCCCTGGCCGAGCGCCTGGGCTGGCCGCTGGTCAATGGCCTGGCCGCGGTGGAAAAGGTGGAGAACGGCGTGGCGACCCTGCTGCAGGCCCTGCCCCGGGGCCAGCGGCGGCGCCTCAAGGTGCGCCTGCCGGCCATCGTCAGCGTGGATGGCGCGGCTCCGGCGGCGCGCCAGAGCGCCTTCGGCCCGGCCCGCCGGGCCGAGCTCGCGGCAACCGCGGTGCTCGCCGAGCCGGACCGGGAGCTGGCCGAGTGGCAGCTGGCGCCGGCCCGCAAGCGTCCCAAGCGCCTGAAGATCGTCAAGGCCGCCTCGGCCCGGGACCGCTTCAAGGCCGCCGCCGCCAAGGCGGAGGGCGGCAGCGGCCAGGTGCTGGAGGGCGTCTCGGCGGAGCAGGGCGCCGAGGCGATCCTCAAGCTGCTCAACGAGGAGGGCGTGCTGCGATAGCCGCTCGCTGTTCTCGCCGTCGCCTGCTCAGCAACCCCGGCCTTGGCCGGGGTTGCTGCGTCTATACGTCCCTGAAGCCAATGCTGGCGATGATCCGCTCCTCCAGAAGGTAGGTCCGTTGGCTGTCACGAGTGCAGTTTCGCTGCATGCTGGTTCCCCCGGTGATGTTGACCTGAAGATGGAGCAACAAAAACCCCGGCCGCAGCCGGGGTCATGGGGGGACAGCAGAGGACTCAGCGAACGCCGGCCAGCACCATGCCCCGCTGCTCCTCCCGGAGTCCCTTGACCAGGCTGTAGGCCATCACCAGCAGGATCAGAGTGAAGGGCAGGCCGGTGGCCACGGCACCCGCCTGCAGGGCGCCCAGTGCCGTGCTGCCGCCACCGTAGAGCAGGATGCCGGCGATCACCCCTTCCAGGGTGGCCCAGAAGACCCGCTGGCCGCGGGGCGCATCGGTCTTGCCGCCGGCGGTGATGTTGTCGATCACCAGCGAACCGGAATCCGAGGAGGTGATGAAGAAGATCAGCACCAGCAGGATCGCCAGGCTGGAGGTCAGGGTGGTGAGTGGCAGATGCTCGAGCATCTGGAACATCGCCAGGGAGACGTCGCTGATCCCGTTGGCCAGTTCGCCGACGCCGGCCGCCGACTGGGCCAGGGCGGTACCGCCGAAGGCGCTCATCCAGACGATGGTGACCAGGGTCGGCACCACCAGCACGGCGGTCAGGAATTCGCGCACCGTGCGCCCGCGCGAGACCCGGGCGATGAACATGCCGACGAAGGGCGACCAGGAGATCCACCAGGCCCAGTAGAACACCGTCCAGCCGTGGTACCAGGTGCTATCGTCGCGCCCGATCCAGTTGGAGAGCGGCACCACGTGGCTGACATAGGCGAGGGTGGTCGTCCACAGGCCGTTCAGGAACAGCAGGGTGGAGCCAGTGATCACCACGAAGGCCAGCAGGGCGATGGCGATCACCATGTTGATGTTGGAGAACAGCTTCACCCCGCCGTCGATGCCTCGCCATACCGAGAACAGCGCGACCACCGTGACGCCGACGATGATGGCGAGCTGGGTACCGATGGTGTTGGGCACGTCGAACAGGTAGTTGAGGCCACCCGCCGCCTGGGAGGCGCCGAAACCCAGCGAGGTGGCCAGGCCGAAGATGGTCGCCAGCACCGCCACGATGTCGATGACGTGGCCGAACCAGCCGCGTACCCGATCGCCGAGGATCGGAGTGAAGGCCGAGCGCAGGGTCAGCGGCAGGCCGCGGTTGTAGGCGAAGAAGGCCAGCGACAGCCCCACCACGCCGTAGATCGCCCAGGGGTGCAGGCCCCAGTGGAACATGGTGGCGCCCATGGCGGCACTGGCTCCAGCCGGGGTGTGGGCGGCGGCATTCAGCGGGGTGCCGTACCAGTCGGTGTAGTAGGCCACCGGCTCGGCCACGCTCCAGAACATCAGGCCGATGCCCATGCCTGCCGCGAACAGCATGGCGAACCAGGAGGCCGTCGAGTACTCCGGCCTGGCCTGGTCGCCGCCGAGGCGAATGCGTCCCACCGGCATCACGATCAGGGCGATGCACAGCAGCACGAAGAGGTTGCCGGCGATCATGAACAGCCAGTCGAAGTGCTCGATGGACCAGCCCCGGGCGGCCGTCAACTGGGTGTTGGCAGCGTCGGGGTAGATCAGGGCATAGAGGATGAAGGCCAGGATGGCCAGGGCCGAGAGGGGGAAGACGGGATGGTGGAAGTCCAGTCCCAGTATCTGGGTATTGTCCTGTCCGGGAGACAGGATCGGGTCGTCGTCATGCTTCATAGGGGCCTCTACTGTTGTTGTTGGGGCTCCGGGGTACCCCGGGCCAGAGCATTGTTGGGCCTGCGGGAAAGGGGGGGTGTCGTGAAAGCGACCTCCAGCTATCCGGTGCCTCGCCGGTCGATGGCGGGAATGTCTTTCACGGGTATGTGAGTGCCTCTGTGGGGCAAGCTCGCGGGCGAGGAGGGCATAGGCTGGAGCAGCGGGTGCATCCGCCACACCACAACGCCGCTCGTTACAACAACATCGAGGAGCCAGCCATGAGTGCAGCCAACCGCGGAGTCGTCTACAAGGGCCCGGGGCAAGTCGCCGTCGAATCCATCGCCTATCCGGAACTCGCCCTCGGCAATCGCAAATGCGACCACGGGGTGATCCTGAAGGTCGTCACCACCAATATCTGCGGCAGCGACCAGCACATGGTGCGTGGCCGCACCACCGCGCCGTCCGGCCTGGTGCTGGGCCACGAGATCACCGGCCTGGTGGTCGAGTGCGGCCGTGATGTCGAATTCATCAAGCCGGGCGACCTGGTCTCGGTGCCGTTCAACATCGCCTGCGGGCGCTGCCGCAACTGCAAGGAAGGCAAGACGGGTATCTGCCTCAACGTCAACCCGGCGCGCCCCGGCGCCGCCTACGGCTATGTGGACATGGGCGGCTGGGTCGGCGGCCAGACCGAATACGTCATGGTGCCCTATGCCGACTTCAACCTGCTGAAGTTCCCGGACGCCGACCAGGCCATGGAGAAGATCAAGGACCTGACCCTGCTCTCCGATATCTTCCCCACCGGCTTCCATGGCTGCGTCACCGCCGGGGTGGGGCCGGGCAGTACCGTCTACATCGCCGGCGCCGGCCCGGTGGGCCTGGCCGCGGCGGTGTCCGCCCAGCTGCTGGGGGCGGCCTGCGTGATCGTCGGCGACATGATCGAGGAGCGCCTGGCCCAGGCCCGCAGTTTCGGCTGCGAGACCATCGACCTGACCCAGGACGGCGACATGGCCGACAAGATCGAGGTGATCCTCGGCGAGCGCGAAGTCGATGCCTTCGTCGACTGCGTCGGTTTCGAGGCCCACGCCTGTGGCTGCAACCATGGCAAGGAGGCGCCCGCCACCGTGCTCAACTCGGCCATGTCGCTGACCCGCGCCGGTGGCCAGATCGGCATCCCCGGCCTCTACGTGACCGAAGATCCGGGTGCCGCCGACGACGCCGCGAGGCAGGGCGCCCTGAGCATGCGCTTCGGTCTCGGCTGGGCCAAGTCGCACAGCTTCCACACCGGCCAGTGCCCGGTGATGAAGTACCACCGTCCGCTGATGCAGGCGATCCTCTTCGGCAAGGTCAAGATCGCCGATGCGGTCAACGTCCAGATGATCACCCTGGACCAGGCCCCGCAGGGTTACGCCGACTTCGATGGGGGCGCGGCGAAGAAATTCGTCATTGACCCCCACGGCAGCGTGGCCGCTTAAGGCACCACCCGAGCTGGCCGAGGAGTAGCGCCATAAAGGCGGCGCGGGCAGCTATTTCGGGGGATCGACCCCTACGGCAGCGTGGTGGCCTGATTCTCTCCATTTTTCCCTGTCCGGCTCCGGCTCCAGGCCGGGGCCATTCTCGAAACGACCTTCGCATGTCCGTAGGCTTGCTTCCCGGCCAGTCGGGCATTGCCCCTGCACGGAGCCGGTGCCAACATGAAACGAGGAACCCGTTGCAGAAGCTGCCGTTCGATGCTGCAGTCCCGATGTCACGCCACTACCGATCGGGAGCGACAGGCTCCCAGGCAAGCGCCAACCGATAACAACGAGCCCGCTCATGACCGTCGAGACCGTCACCCCCAAGCGCCGCTTCCGCGGCAGGCCCCGTGGCCGCGATCTGCCCCCCGTCGCCCTGGCATCGCTGCGTCAGCTGCTCGGCGACGAGCGCAAGGATCCCGGGCGGCAACGCCGCGACCTGCTGATCGAGCACCTGCACGCCATCCAGGATGCCCATGGCCATCTCTCGCTGGTGAACCTGCGGGCGCTGGCCGCCTACATGAACCTGCCGATGGCCGCGGTCTACGAGACCGCCACCTTCTACGCCCACTTCGACGTGGTGCATGACGACCAGGCGCCGCCACCGGAGGTGACGATCCGCGTCTGCGACTCGCTCTCCTGCCAGCTGGCCGGCGCCGCGACCCTCGAGGCCGAGCTCAAGGCGGGCATCGACCCGGCCCGGGTACGGGTGCTGCGTGCCCCCTGCATGGGCCGCTGCGAGACCGCGCCAGTGGTGGAAGTGGGCCACCACCATGTGCTCTTCGCCACGCGCGAGGGGGTCGAGGCGGTGGTCGATACCGGTCACTTTCATCCCGAGGCGATCCTCTGGCAGCGCCTGGCGGACTATCGCGCCGAGGGCGGCTACCGGCTGCTCGCCGACTGCCGCGAGGGACGCGTCACCGTCGAGGCACTGATGGAGACGCTCGAGCGGGCCAACCTGCGCGGCCTGGGTGGGGCCGGCTTCCCCACCTTCAAGAAGTGGTATTTCGTGCGCCAGGAGCCGGGACCGCGCTACTGCGCGATCAACGCCGACGAGGGCGAGCCCGGTACCTTCAAGGATCGCTACTATCTCGAGCGTTCGCCGCACCGTTTCCTCGAGGGGGCGCTGGTCAGTGCCTGGGCGGTGGACGCCGAGGCGCTCTACATCTACCTGCGCGACGAGTATCCCGGGCTTCACCGGGTGCTGCACGCGGCGATCGCCGAGCTCGAGGTCGCGGGGTTGGTCGAGGCGGGCTATATCGTGCTGCGCCGGGGGGCCGGGGCCTACATCTGCGGCGAGGAGTCGGCGATGATCGAGTCGCTGGAGGGCAAGCCGGGCAAGCCGCGCCACCGTCCGCCCTTCGTCGCCCAGAAGGGGCTCTTCGACCGCCCGACCCTGGTCAACAACGTCGAGACCGTCTACTGGATCCCGCTGATCCACGAGAAGGGCGCCGACTGGTTCGCCGGCCATGGCCGCCACGGTCGCCAGGGACTGCGGAGCTTCTCGGTCTCCGGCCGGGTCAGGCGCCCCGGCGTGCACCTGGCGCCCGCCGGCATCACCCTCGATGAACTGATCGAGGAGTACTGCGGGGGCATGGCCGAGGGGCACCGGCTCGCCGGCTACCTGCCCGGTGGCGCCTCCGGCGGGATACTCCCGGCGAGCAAGGCCGACATCCCGCTGGACTTCGACACCCTTCAGGAGGCGGGCGGCTTCATCGGCTCCGCCGCCATCATCGTCCTGTCCGACCAGGACGACCTGCGAGCGGTGGCCACCAACCTGCTGGCCTTCTTCGCCGACGAGTCCTGCGGCCAGTGCACCCCCTGCCGGGTCGGCACCGAGAAGATGCTGAGCCTGCTCGAGCGCGACGAGTGGCAGGTCGAGGAGCTCGAGCGGCTGTCACAGGTGATGATGGACGCCTCCATCTGTGGCCTGGGTCAGGCGGCTCCCAATCCCGTGCTGGGACTGCTGCGGGACTTCCGCAGTGAACTCGCCGGCCAGAACGTGATCGTGAAAGGGTAGGGAGGCAGACCATGGCACAAGAGATCTTTACCCTGACGCTGGATGGCGCCGAAGTGAGTGCTCACCGGGGCGAGACGCTCTGGCAGGTGGCCAGGCGCGCCGGCGAGACCATCCCCCATCTGTGCTTCAAGGATGCCCCCGGCTATCGCAGCGACGGCAACTGTCGTGCCTGCATGGTCGAGATCGAGGGCGAGCGGGTGCTGGCGGCGAGCTGCCTGCGCGAGGCGTCGCCCGGCATGGTGGTCCGGAGCGCCACTTCCGAGCGGGCCCGCGTGTCCCGCGAAGGCGTGATGGAGCTGTTGATCGCCGACCAGCCCGACCGCGACGACAGCCCCGACCGCTCGAGCCACTTCTGGGCGATGGCCGACCAACTGGCCATCGACGCCACGGAAGTGCGTGAGCGCCTGCCGTCCCGGCGGGAGGGCAGTGTGCACCACGTACGCCCCCGTGAGGGCTCACTCACCCACGACGCCACGCATTCGGCGATGAACGTCAACCTCGATGCCTGCATCGAGTGCAACCTCTGCGTGCGGGCCTGCCGCGAGGTCCAGGGCAACGACGTCATCGGCCTGGCCCATCGTGGCGCCGCCTCCAAGGTCGTCTTCGACTTCGACGATCCCATGGGCGACAGCACCTGCGTGGCCTGCGGCGAGTGCGTCCAGGCGTGCCCCACCGGGGCACTGATGCCGGCGACCCTGGTCGACGCCGCGGGGCGGGGCGACTCGAAGGCGGCCGATCGCAGCGTCGACTCGGTCTGTCCCTACTGCGGGGTGGGCTGCCAGCTCACCTACCACATCAAGGACGAGCGGATCCTCTTCGTCGAGGGGCGTGATGGCCCGTCGAACCAGAACCGCCTGTGCGTCAAGGGGCGCTTCGGCTTCGACTACCCCTACCACCCCACGCGTATCACCACGCCGCTGATCCGCAAGCCGGGTGTCCCCAAGGGCCTCGACCCCGACTTCGACCCGCTCGATCCCCTGACCCACTTCCGCGAGGCGAGCTGGGAGGAGGCGCTGGACGTCGCCACCCAGGGGCTCGTCGATCTCAAGGCGGCCCACGGCCCCGATGCCCTGGCCGGCTTCGGCAGCGCCAAGTGCTCCAACGAGGAGGCCTGGCTGTTCCAGAAGCTGGTACGCACCGGCTTCGGCTCCAACCATGTCGATCACTGTACCCGGTTGTGCCATGCCAGTTCGGTGGCGGCGCTGATGGAGTGCATCGGCTCGGGGGCGGTGACGGCCTCCTTCATGCAGGCGCTGCAATCCGACGTGGTGATCCTCACCGGTTGCAACCCGGCGATCAACCACCCGGTGGCGGCCACCTATTTCAAGCAGGCGGCGCGCAACGGCACCAAGCTGATCATCCTCGATCCCCGCGGCCAGGCGCTGGACGCCTATGCCCATCGCAGCGTGCGCTTCACCCCCGGCGGCGACGTGTCGCTCTACAATGCCATGCTCAACGTCATCGTCACCGAGGAACTGTACGACCAGGCCTATATCGACGCCCACACCGAGGGCTTCGAGGCGCTCAAGGCCCATGTGCGCGACCTGACGCCCGAGGCCATGTCGGAGGCCTGCGGCGTCGCACCGGGCCTGATCCGCGAACTCGCCCGGCTCTACGCCACCGCCGACAGGGCAATGATCTTCTGGGGCATGGGCATCTCCCAGCACGTTCACGGTACCGACAACGCCCGTTGCCTGATCTCCCTGGCCCTGGCCTGCGGCCAGACCGGTCGCCCTGGCACCGGCCTGCACCCGCTGCGCGGCCAGAACAACGTCCAGGGCGCTTCCGATGCCGGCCTGATCCCCATGGTGCTGCCCGACTACCAGCCGGTGACCGATGCCCAGGTGCGTGCCGCCTTCGAGGAGCTGTGGAATACGCCGCTCGACGAGACACCGGGGCTCACCGTGGTGGAGATCATGGACGCCATCGCCGCCGGCACCATCAAGGGGATGTACATCCTCGGCGAGAACCCGGCGATGTCCGACCCCGACCTGGACCATGCCCGGGCGGCGCTGGGGAGCCTCGAGCACCTGGTGGTGCAGGACCTGTTCGTCACCGAGACGGCCCAGTTTGCCGACGTCGTCCTGCCGGCCTCGGCCTGGCCGGAGAAGGACGGCACGGTGACCAACACCAATCGCCAGGTGCAGCTGGGGCGCGCCGCCGTGCCGCTGCCCGGCGAGGCGCGGCCCGACTGGTGGATCATCCAGCAGATCGCCAACCGCATGGGGCTGGGCTGGGACTACCGCCACCCCCGCGAGGTGTTCGCCGAGATGACCCGAGGCATGGCGTCCCTGGACCATATCAGCTGGGATCGCCTGGAGCGCGAGAGTTCGGTGACCTACCCCTGCCCGGCCGACGACGCTCCCGGGGCGGACGTGGTGTTCAGCGATGCCTTCCCCACCGAGAGCGGGCGGGCGCTGTTCACCCCGACCCGGCCGCTGCCGCCGGACGAGCCCGTCGATGGCGACTTCCCCACGGTGCTCATCACCGGGCGCCAGCTCGAGCACTGGCACACCGGCTCGATGACCCGCCGCAGCCGGGTGCTCGACGACCTCGAGCCCGAGGCCGTGGCGAGCCTCGCCCCGGCAGAGCTGGCACGGCTGCGGCTGTCGCCCGGCGATCCGTTGACCATCACCACCCGGCGCGGGGCCATCACGCTCAGGACCCGCGTCGACCCCCAGATGTCGGAGGGGATGGTGTTCGTGCCCTTCTGCTACGTGGAGGCGGCGGCCAACATCCTGACCAACCCGGCGCTTGACCCCGACGGCAAGATCCCCGAGTTCAAGTACGCCGCCTGCCGCCTGAGCCGTGCGGCAGCGGTGCCGGCGGAGAGCGACTGAGGAGACCGGGTCATGTCACGGAAACGGCAACCACAGAGCAGCAGGAGGGCAGTCCCATGATGATCGTCGACCTGATCGATGGTGATGATTTCCGCAACCGCCTGGTGGCTCTCGGGATTCGCATTCCCGATGGCGCCTGCCCGGAGACCAGTGCCCGCATGGCACTGCTCAAGCATGCCGAGGTGGGGGTGCCCGGCCTGCAGGAGCTGGTGCAGGAGCTCAGCCAGCAGACCGATATCATGCTGCCCTCGGTGAGGGCGGCGCTGGAGCGGTTCCTGCTGCCGGCCCTGAGATAGCGCCGCCGCGCCTGAAAGCCGTAACGCCCCCGGGTCGTGTGATCCGGGGGCGTTCGTTTATCGGGCCGGGGGGCCTGTCATGCACGGGGCCCGCACGAGGGCAGGCCCGGTGAGGCGTGGTGGAGGGATCAGCCGCGTACCACCTTGAGGCCGGGGGCGCCGTGCCCCAGGTTCTCCTGCATCCGCTCGCTGTACCAGTCGATGAAGTCGATCACCCCGAACTCGTAGGTCTCGGAGTAGGGGCCGGGCTCGTAGGCCCTGGAGTTGATGCCGCGCTGGTTCTCCTCGGCGAGCTGCTTGTCCTGGGCGTTGGTGGCGTCCCATACCCGGCGCATCGTCTCGGGATGGTAGTCGACACCCTCCTGGGCATCCTTGTGCACCAGCCACTTGGTGGTCACCAGGGTCTCCTGGGGGCCCAGCGGCAGCACGCGGAAGACGACGGCGTGGTCGCCCATGAAGTGGTTCCAGGAGTTGGGCAGGTGAAGGATGCGCAGCGAGCCCATGTCGGGGCTCTCGAGCCGGCCCATCAGCTTGTGACACGCCGGCTGGCCGTCCATGGTCATGGAAACGACGCCATCGAGCAGCGGCGTGCGGGTGATGCGGTTGCGCTTGCCGAAGCGCTGGAGCTGCCAGGGTACCTGCTCGGCATTCCAGTCGGCCTGCTTCTTCGCCACCAGTGCCTTGTAGGCCGGGGTGGCGCGGGGATCGTCGGTGTCGTCGAACTCCTGCAGCGAGCCCAGCAACTCGGGGTGCGAACCGTTGCAGTGGTAGCACTCGCGGTTGTTCTCGATGACCAGCTTCCAGTTGGCCTGCTCGACGATGTTCGACTCCACCGCCACCTTGACGTTGGCCATGTCGTAGGGCTCGAGGTAGTGCTCGAGGGTCGCCAGGAAGTCGTCGATGGCCGTCGGCTGCTCGGCCAGGCTGACGAAGATGAAGCCACCGGCGGTTCTCACCTGCACCGGCTTGAGGCCGTAGGCGGAGAGGTCGAAGTTCTCCCCCATGTCGCTGCCGGCGAACAGCAGGCGGCCGTCGAGCTCGTAGGTCCACTGGTGGTAGGGACAGACCAGCTTGGCCACCTTGCCCTTGTCGCTGACGCACAGCCGTGAGCCGCGGTGGCGGCAGACGTTGTGGAAGCCGTGTACCGCGCCATCGTTGCCGCGCACCAGGATCACCGGGTTGTCGCCGATCTCCAGGGTCATGTAGTTGCCCTTGGCGGGAAGCTCGCAGGTCATGCCGGCGAACAGCCACTCCTTGCCGAAGATTTCCTGCATGTCCAGGGCGAACAGCCGCGCGTCGTTGTAGAACGGCTGGGGCAGCGAGAAGTTTCGCGCGCGGCTGGCGAGCATGGCACCGGTAGCCTCGCGTGTCGGGGCCAGGTCATCGTCCAGGTGAAGGTGGGAAATCGGATCCATGGAAACACTTCCTCTTGCAGGCCGCGCGTGCGGCATCGGGCGGATTGTTGGTGTCGTGAGAGGCATCAGCGTCGTGCAGTGGACCGCTTGCGGAAGTCGCAGCGGTGGATGAAGACAGTCGCGAGTTTGGATGAGCCGGCAGGAGCGGAGTTGTCTGCCGGCGACAGATGTCGATGCAGGGGCGACGCGGGGGGCGGGGGAATGCAGGGTGGTTGGAAGTCACGGGCATGATCGTGTCGCTGACAGACAAGAGGGGGCATCGCTGCCTGGCGCAGAATCCCGCTCAACGACAGGCGGTGGTGCCGCGGTCGGAGTCTCCCATGGTGCATCCCAGGCGACACGACAATGACAATGAACTTCCTCAACCCCGTCACGACCCAGACCTGGACCAACGGCCGCCATGCGGTGCGTTGTGTCAAGGTGATCCAGGAGACCTGGGACGTGCGCACCTTCTGCTTCATGGCCGAGCAGCCGGTGCTGTTCTTCTTCAAGCCGGGACAGTTCGTGACCCTGGAGCTGGAGATCGACGGCGAACCGATCATGCGTTCCTACACCATCTCCAGCTCACCCTCGGTGCCCTACAGCTTCTCGATCACCGTCAAGCGGGTACCCGGCGGCAAGGTGTCCAACTGGCTGCATGACAACCTGATGGTCGGTGACGAGCTGGCGGTGCATGGTCCCGTGGGCAACTTCAACGCCATCGACTACCCGGCGGAGAAGATCCTGATGCTCTCGGGCGGCGTGGGCGTCACCCCGCTGATGTCCATGGCGCGCTGGTACTTCGACACCAATGCCATGGTCGACCTGGAGTTCGTGCACAGTGCACGCACCCCCCGGGACATCATCTTCCACCGCGAGCTGGAACATATCTTCTCGCGGATTCCCGAGTTCAAGCTGCATATCGTCTGCGAGCGCAGCGATGAGCTGGGCGAGGCCTGGTCCGGTTTCCGCGGCTACCTCAGCCAGGCGATGCTCGAGCTGATGGCGCCGGACTTCATGGACCGCGAGATCTTCTGCTGCGGACCCACGCCGTACATGAATGCCATCAAGCGCCTGCTGCGCGAGAACGGCTTCGACATGAGTCACTATCACGAGGAATCCTTCGGCGAGACCCCGGTCGAGGTGCAGGAGGAGGTCCTGGAGCATGTCGAGCAGGCCGAGGCGGAGGCCGAGGAGCTCGATGTGGCCGACATGCTCAGCGTGGAGTTCTCCACCACCGGCAAGAGCGTCCGCATCCAGCCCGGCGAGACGGTGCACTCCGCCGCCGCCAAGCTGGGGCTGCACATTCCCAAGGCGTGCGGCATGGGCATCTGCGGCACCTGCCGGGTGCCGCTGGCCTCGGGGCAGGTGGACATGGAACACAACGGTGGCATCACCGACGAGGACGTCGCCGAGGGCTATATCCTCTCCTGCTGCAGCAAGCCGCTGGGCGACGTGGTGGTGGAGTACTGAGCGGGAGATGGCTTCACCCGGGCGAGCCCGGCGGTTGCGAGCCACGCCGGGGGGCCGTCATGCTCAATGGATCACACGCACGCCGATGCCGTGGAAGTCGCTCTCGAGGTTGCCCTCCGCGGGCTGGATGAGCTTCACCAGTTCGCGGGTCGCCACGTCGATGACCGCAAAGCCCGGGGTTTCACCCTGGGCCATGTGCGGCATCGATACCGGCTGCGGGCCGCGCAGGGTCACGAAGGCGTAGCGGGAGTCGGGTGAGAAGTCCAGGATGTCCGGGGTCTTGCCGGTGTCCGCAATGGTGTCGATCACCTCGAGCGTGTCGGCATCGATCACGATGCCGTTCGACGTCCCCCGGTTCACCATCCAGATCTCCTGACCGTTGGGCAGGTTGCGCACGCCGTGGGCATCGATGCCCCGGCTGCTCTCGTCCTGGCGCACGATTTCCAGCGTGTTCACGTCGACGGCATGCCATGCACCGGTGTTCTCGCCGCCGCCGTTGAGCAACATGTGCCGGCCATCCGGCGTCAGCATGGTGCCACAGTTGGTCTGCAGCTCTTCCGGGCCCCAGGCCTTTTCCAGCGTGAAGCTGGCGTTGTCCACGACGACCAGGCCGCCATTGGCCAGCGCTGGCCCCAGGGTGACGAATGAGCGAGCGCCATCGGCCGTATCGAAGTGGCAGATGGCGGCCACGTCGTGGAATGCCTCCGCCTTGGCCTGGAAGACGGGGTCATCGATGATGGTGAGCTCGCGGCCCCGTTCGAAGCGCTCGTTCTCCAGGTCCAGGAGGATCTCCACCAGCTTGCCGTCCCGCTCCACGTCGGGAGCGCCGATGATGTCGGCTACCGCGACCTCGTCGCCGGGACGCACGCCGACCATGTGCGTACGTGGCCCCGTCTCGATGATCTCCACCACCGTGCGGTCTTCGGCACGGATCACGGCCACGTTGCCGCTGGCCACGTTGGCGGTGAAGGCATAGCGCCCGTCGGAGGTGAAATCGATCATGTGGGGTACCCGTACCCCGTGGTCGCCCAGCGCAATGTCGGCTACCTCGCGCAGTTCCTGATCGTAGATGTGGATCTTGTGGGTGCCCTGGTCCAGCGCCCAGATCTCGTACGGGTTGTCGCTGTCGGCCAGTACGGAACCGGCCTGCAGCAACAGGCCCAGACCGGCAACGCCGGCCATCAGGCAGCGGAAATGGCGTGCCGTTCGAGCGATGGTGTTCATGGCCGCTCCCTTGTCGTGTCTTGCAGGCTACCCCTCACAGTATAGGCAGTGGAACTGGCCTTGCCGGGAAGCGGCGCGTCTGTCCCCGAGCGCGATCCACGGGAGCGCGCCGATCCGCCGGCGGCCCCCTTCGTGGCGGCGGGATTGTCGGAAAGACGACAGCCATGTCGCAAACGCATCGGGTCGTGACGCTTGCAAGCAGCATGGTCTCTCGAGCCCGGGGATACCATCGCGGCAGGTGAACGCACCCATCGAGCCTCGCCAACGACAACAAGCCGGAGCCCCGAGATGACCGACCGTGAAGGATACCGCCCCCAGGCCTCCCTGGATGCCTACGACCCCGCCCTGGCCACGGCCATCGCCGACGAGGCGATGCGTCAGGAGGCCCACATCGAACTGATCGCCTCCGAGAACTATGCCAGCCGGCACGTGATGATGGCCCAGGGCTCCCAGCTGACCAACAAGTACGCCGAGGGCTACCCGGGCAAGCGCTACTACGGCGGCTGCGAGTTCGTCGACAAGGTCGAGCGACTCGCCATCGAACGCGCCTGCGACCTCTTCGGCGCCGACTACGCCAATGTCCAGCCCCACTCAGGGGCCCAGGCCAACGCCGCGGCCTTCATGGCCCTGGTCAGCCCCGGCGATACCGTGCTGGGCATGAGCCTGGCCCACGGTGGCCACCTGACCCATGGGGCGGCGCCCAATTTCTCCGGCAAGCACTACCATGCGGTGCAGTACGGGTTGAATCCGGCAACCGGCGAGATCGACTACGCTGAGGTCGAGCGCCTGGCCAGGGAGCACAAGCCCAGGCTGATCATCGCCGGCTTCTCCGCCTACTCGCGGGTGGTCGACTGGCGCCGCTTCCGTGCCATCGCCGACGAGGTGGGCGCCTGGCTGCTGGTGGACATGGCCCATGTGGCAGGGCTCGTGGCGGCCGGGTTGTACCCGAGTCCGCTGGCCCACGCCCATGTGGTCACCACCACCACCCACAAGACCCTGCGCGGTCCGCGTGGCGGCCTGATCCTCTCGGCCCATGGCGACGAGGCGCTCTACAAGAAGCTCAACGGTGCGGTCTTCCCGGGCCAGCAGGGTGGCCCGCTGATGCACGTGATCGCCGCCAAGGCCGTGGCCTTCAGGGAGGCCATGAGCCAGGACTTCGTGCGCTATCAGCAGCGGGTGATCGACAACGCCCGGGCCATGGCCTCCGTGTTCCTCGATCGCGGCTATGACGTGGTCTCCGGCGGTACCGACGACCACCTCTTCCTGGTCTCGCTGATCAAGCAGGGCGTGACCGGCAAGGACGCCGATGCGGCGCTCGGTCGGGCCCATATCACCGTCAACAAGAACGCGGTGCCGGACGATCCCCAGAGCCCCTTCGTGACCTCGGGCCTGCGCCTCGGCACCCCGGCGGTGACCACCCGCGGCTTCGATGTCGAGGACTGCACCGCCCTGGCCGGCTGGATCTGCGACCTGCTCGACGTGCTGGCCGACCAGGGCAACAGCGAGGCCGTGGAAGCCGAGGTGCGCGAGAAGGTCGAGGCGCTCTGCGCCCGCTATCCGGTCTACGGTGACGCCGACTCGCTGGCGGCCGATGCCCGCGAGACATCCATCGCCTGAACCCGTTCGACAGGTCGGCCCCGGGCCTGCCGGTCGAGGGCCGATCGAGGAGAGAGAGCATGCAACGTTATTCAGGCTTCGGGCTGGTCAAGCACGCGCTGAGCCACCACGAGAACTGGCAGCGTCAGTGGCGCAATCCCACGCCGAAGAAGCAGTACGACGTGATCATCGTCGGCGGCGGCGGCCACGGCCTGGCCACCGCCTACTACCTGGCCAAGGAGCACGGCATCAAGAACGTCGCCGTGCTCGAGAAGGGCTGGCTGGGCGGCGGCAACACCGCCCGCAATACCACCATCGTGCGCTCCAACTACCTGTGGGACGAGGCCGCGGCGCTCTACGAGCACGCCATGAAGCTCTGGGAGGGGCTGTCGAAGGACATCAACTACAACGTGATGTTCTCCCAGCGCGGCGTGCTCAACCTCGGCCATACCCTCCAGGACATGCGCGACATCCAGCGCCGGGTCAACGCCAACCGCCTCAACGGCATCGATGGCGAGGTGCTCGATGCCAAGGGGGTTCAGGAGATCGTGCCGATCCTCGACTGCTCCAAGCGTGCCCGCTACCCGGTGCTCGGCGCCTCCTGGCAGCCCCGTGCCGGCGTGGCCCGCCACGACGCCGTGGCCTGGGGCTATGCCCGCGCCGCCGATGCGCTCGGCGTCGACCTGCTGCAGAACACCGAGGTCACCGGCTTCAAGATTCGCGACGGCCGGGTCTTCGGGGTGCACACCAACCGCGGTGACATCGAGGCGAAGACCATCGGTTGCGTCGCCGCCGGCAACTCCGGCGTGCTGGCCAGGATGGCCGGCTTCCGGCTGCCGCTGGAGTCGCATCCGCTGCAGGCGCTGGTCTCCGAGCCGCTCAAGCCGATCCTCGACACCGTGGTGATGTCGAACCACGTCCACGGCTACATCAGCCAGTCGGACAAGGGCGACCTGGTGATCGGTGCCGGGATCGACGGCTACAACGGCTACGGCCAGCGCGGCAGCTATCCCACCGTGGAGCACACCCTGCAGGCGATCGTCGAGATGTTCCCGATCTTCTCCCGGGTGCGCATGAACCGCCAGTGGGGTGGCATCGTCGACACCTGCCCGGACGCCTGTCCGATCCTGTCGAAGACGCCGGTGAAGGGGCTCTACTTCAACTGCGGGTGGGGCACCGGTGGCTTCAAGGCCACGCCGGGCTCGGGGCATGTGTTTGCCGCCAGCCTGGCCAGGGGCGAGATGCACCCGATCGCCGCCCCCTTCTCCATCGACCGCTTCCACAGCGGTGCCCTCATCGACGAACACGGCGCGGCAGGGGTCGCACACTAAGGAGGCCATCCCATGTTCCAGATCTACTGCCCCTACTGCGAGGAGCTCCGCGAGGAAGAGGAGTTCCACCCCAAGGGCCAGGCGCATATCGCCCGCCCGGCGGACCCCGAGGCCTGCTCCGACGAGGAGTGGGGCGACTACCTCTTCTTCCGCGACAACCCCCGGGGCGTGCACCACGAGCTGTGGGTGCATGCCGTCGGCTGTCGCAAGTTCTTCAACGTCACCCGTCACACGGTGAGCTACGAGATCCTCGAGACCTACCGCATGGGCGAGCAGCCCACCGTCACCGCCGAGAGCGTTTCCCGTGCCGCCGAGACCGGGCATGACGCCGCCCGTGCCGCCGGTGCGGAGACCACCCGCCAGGAAGGAGTCCGCGCATGAGCCAGCCGAATCGTCTCGTCCGGGGCGGGCGCATCGACCGCACCCGCACCCTGAGCTTCACCTTCAACGGCCAGGGCTACCAGGGCCATGCCGGCGATACCCTGGCCTCGGCGCTGCTGGCCAACGGCGTGGATCTCGTCAACCGCAGCTTCAAGTACTCGCGGCCGCGCGGCATCGTCGCCGCCGGGGCCGAGGAGCCCAATGCGGTCGTCCAGCTGGGAGCCACCGAGGCCGGCCAGGTGCCCAACGTGCGGGCCACCCAGCAGGCGCTGTTCGACGGCCTGGTCGCCCGCAGCACCAACGGCTGGCCCAACGTCCAGCGCGACCTGATGGGGCTGGTCGGCAAGCTGGGCGGCCAGTTCATGCCGCCGGGCTTCTACTACAAGACCTTCATGGCCCCGGCCTCGATGTGGATGACCTACGAGAAGTACATCCGCAAGAGCGCCGGCCTGGGCCGTAGCCCGGCGGAAGCCGACCCGGACATCTACGATCACCTGCACCGGCATTGCGACGTGCTGGTGATCGGTGCCGGGCCGGCGGGGCTGGCGGCGGCGCTGTCCGCCGCGCGCAGCGGCGCCCGGGTGATCCTGTGCGACGAGCAGGAGGAGCTGGGCGGCTCGCTGCTCGACTCCCGCGAACTGCTCGACGACGAGCCGGCCGCCGAGTGGCGGGACACGGTGGTCGCCGAGCTCGCCGGGTACGACAACGTCACCCTGCTGCCGCGCACCACTGCCAACGGCTACCACGACCACAACTTCGTCACCCTGCACGAGCGCCGCACCGAGCACCTGGCCGAGACCGCGCCGCTCGCGAGTGGGCTTCGCCAGGTGCGTTCACGGCTGCATCGCGTGCGGGCCGGCCGGGTGATCCTGGCCACCGGTACCCACGAGCGGCCGCTGGTCTATGCGGGCAACGACGTGCCGGGCAACCTGCTGGCCGGCGCCGTCTCCACCTATGTCCGCCGCTACGGGGTGGTACCGGGCAACAAGCTGGTGCTCTCCACCAGCAATGACCACGCCTACCGTGCCGCCCTCGACTGGCAGGAGGCGGGGCGCGAGGTCGTGGCCATCGTCGATGCCCGCGAGGCACCGGATGGTGACCTGGTCGAGCAGGCCCGCGCCCGGGGCATCCGGGTGGTCACCGGCAGTGCGGTGATCGAGGCGCGGGGCGAGAAGCGGGTCACCGCGGCGCGCGTGGCCCGGGTCGACCTCGACGCCTTCCGGGTCGCCGGCAAGGTGGAGGAACTGGGCTGCGACACCATCGCCAGCTCCGGCGGCTACAGCCCGGTAATCCACCTGGCCTCGCACACCGGTGCCCGGCCGACCTGGAACGAGGAGATCCTCGGCTTCGTTCCCAGCCTGGTGAAGGGGGTCTCCGCCAGCGGCGGTGCCCGCGGCGTCTACACGCTGCCCGAGGTGCTGGCCGACGGCGTCGAGGCGGGCAGCCAGGCCGCCGCGGCCTGCGGCCATGCCGCCGCCAGTGTCGAGTTGCCGCAGGTCGATGCCATCCGCGAAGGCCGGGCCTGCGCCCTCTACCAGGTGCCCCACGAGAAGCCGACCCTGC
This sequence comes from Halomonas terrestris, assembly GCF_049166755.1. Taxonomy (NCBI): domain Bacteria; kingdom Pseudomonadati; phylum Pseudomonadota; class Gammaproteobacteria; order Oceanospirillales; family Halomonadaceae; genus Halomonas; species Halomonas terrestris. Next base: position 28,761 of record NZ_JBMHFZ010000026.1, read on the forward strand.
GCGCGCCCAAGCAGTTCGTCGACCTGCAGAACGACGTCACCGCGGCGGGCATCGAACTCGCCACCCGCGAGGGTTTCGAGTCCATCGAGCACGTCAAGCGCTACACCGCCATGGGCTTCGGCACCGACCAGGGCAAGCTGGGCAACATCAACGGCATGGCCATCGCGGCACGCTGCCTGAGTCGCACGATCCCCGAGGTCGGCACCACGGTGTTCCGCCCCAACTACACGCCGGTGACCTTCGGTGCCATCGTCGGGCGCCACTGCGGCGAGCTGTTCGACCCCGAGCGCTACACCGCGCTACACCAGTGGCACGTGGAGCACGGCGCCGAGTTCGAGGACGTCGGCCAGTGGAAGCGCCCCTGGTACTACCCGCAACGCGTCGCTGGCAAGCTCGAGACGATGCACGAGGCGGTGGCCAGGGAGTGCCGGGCGGTGCGCGAGGCCGTCGGCATCCTCGACGCCTCGACACTCGGCAAGATCGACATCCAGGGCCCCGATGCCCGGGAGTTCCTCGGCCGCATCTACACCAACAAGTGGGAGAAGCTCGCCGTCGGCAAGTGCCGCTACGGCCTGATGTGCAAGGACGACGGCATGGTCACCGACGATGGCGTGACCAGTTGCCTGGCCGACAACCACTTCGTGATGACCACCACCACCGGCGGCGCCGCGGCGATCCTCGAGTGGCTGGAGCTGTGGCATCAGACCGAGTGGCCGGAGCTGGACGTCAGTTTCACCTCGGTGACCGACCACTGGGCGACCATGACAGTGACCGGGCCGGAGTCGCGCAAGCTGCTGGCGGAGCTCACCGACATCGACCTGGATCGCGAGTCGTTCCGGTTCATGGACTGGCGTGAAGGCCAGGTCGCCGGGGTCCCGGCACGGGTCTTCCGCATCTCCTTCACCGGTGAGCTGACCTTCGAGATCAACGTCCAGGCCCACTACGCCATGCATGTCTGGAAGGCGCTGTTCGCCCACGGCGAGAAGTATGGCCTGACGCCCTATGGCACGGAGACGATGCATGTCCTGCGGGCCGAGAAGGGCTTCATCATCGTCGGCCAGGACACCGACGGCTCGGTGACCCCGGAGGACCTGGGCATGCACTGGGCGATCGGCTACGACAAGCCGTTCTCGTGGATCGGCAAGCGCGCCCTGAGCCGCAGCGACACGGCCCGGGAGAACCGCAAGCAGCTGGTCGGCCTCAAGCCCAGGGACCCGAAGGTGGTGCTGGAGGAGGGCGCCCAGATCGTCTTCGATCCCGACCACGCCATCCCGATGCCCATGGCGGGCCATGTGACCTCGAGCTACTACAGCCCGACCCTGGACAGCGGCTTCGCCCTGGCCGTGGTCAAGGGCGGTCAGCAGAAGCTCGGCGAGACCGTCTACCTGCCCATGGCCGACGGCACCACCCATGAAGCCGAGATCGTCAGCCCGATCTTCATCGATCCCAAGGGGGAGCGCCAGCATGTCTAATGTCAACGTCTACGACAGTCGGGCCGATGCGGCCATTCCGGCCGAGTCGCCGCTGGCCTGGTCCTTCCACCACAGCGGTGCACCGGCGGCCAGTGCCGCCAGCCGGGTGGTGATGCGCGAGTGCCCTTTCCTCGGGCACCTGATCCTGCGTGGCGGGGCCATCGTGCTCGACGAGGCGGTGCGTGACGAGCTCGGCATGAACCTGCCCGGTCGTCCGCAGGGGCTGGTGCTGGATGGTGCCGGCGAGCGCTCGATCCAGTGGCTCTCCCCGGACGAGTGGCTGCTGATCGTGCCCGGTGGCGAGGCGTTCGCGCTCGAACGCCGACTGCGTGAGCGCCTCGGGGATGCCAGCTTCGCCATCGTCGACGTCAGCGGCGGCCAGACCCTGCTCGAGCTGCAGGGAGGCGCCGTGCCCGAGCTGCTGATGAAATCGGTGATCTACGACGTGCATCCGGCGCACTTCCCGGTGGGCAAGGGGGTCACCACGGTGTTCGCCAAGACCAGCGTTATCCTGCGACGTCCCGACGAGACGCGCTGGGAGCTGGTGATCCGGCGCAGCTTCGCCGACTACTGCTATCGCTGGCTGCTGGATGCCGGCGAGGAGTACGCCATCGGCGTGGTACGCTGAAACCAGGCGAGCTCCACTGCGGCGGCATCAGCCCTAGTGGGAGCGCGGCTGTGCCGCGCGACACGCCGGGGAGGCGACCCCCTCCCCGGCCCCATCCGGGGGCCCATTGCGGCCCCCCGTTCTTTCGAGTGAGACGCCAACTATGAGCCAAGCATCTTCCACCTGGATCCTGGCCGCCCAGTGCCCCAGCCGTCTGGGCACCGTGGACGTGGTCACCCGCTTCCTCAAGGAGAACCGCTGCTACATCACCGAGCAGCACTCCTTCGATGACCGGCTCAGCGAGCGGTTCTTTATTCGTACCGAATTTCGTCCCCTGGACGACGACTTCTCCGCGGAGGCCTTCCAGACCGCCTTCGCCGACCGGGCCGCCGAGTTCGACATGGCCTTCGAGCTGACCGCCCCGGGCCGACGCATGCCGGTGGTGATCATGGTCTCGAAGGCCGACCACTGTCTCAACGACCTGCTCTATCGTTACCGCACCGGGCAGTTGCCGATCGAGATTCGCGCGGTGGTCTCCAACCATCCCGACCTCGAACCCCTGGCGGCCTGGCACGACCTGCCGTTCCACCACTTCCCGATCACCCCGGAAACCAAGGCCGAGCAGGAGGCCAGGGTCTGGCAGGTGATCGAGGAGACCGGTGCCGAACTGGTGATCCTGGCCCGCTACATGCAGGTGCTCTCCAGCGAGATGTGTCGCCGGCTGAGCGGCCGCGCGATCAATATCCACCATTCGCTGCTGCCCGGCTTCAAGGGCGCCAGGCCTTACCACCAGGCCTACGACAAGGGGGTGAAGCTGGTCGGTGCCACGGCCCACTACATCAACGACGACCTCGACGAGGGCCCGATCATCACCCAGGGCGTCGAGCCGGTCAGCCACGCCGACTACCCCGAGGACCTGGTGGCCAAGGGCCGCGACATCGAGTGCCTGACCCTGGCGCGTGCAGTGGGTTACCACCTCGAGCGGCGGGTCTTCCTGCATGCCAACCGCACGGTGGTCTTCTCCCGTTAATCCTTCCCCGCCGGCGCGGGTGGCCGCCCCTTGACCACCATCACCACCCCGGCGATGGCGATGGCCATGCCCACCAGCGCCGGGATCGGCAGCCGCTCGTCGAAGAGGATCCAGGCTTCCAGGGCCGTCACCGGTGGCACCAGGTAGAAGAGGCTGGCCACCCGCGAGGCCTCGCCGCGCCTGATCAGCGCCATCAGCAGCAGGATGGCGGCGATGGACAGCACCAGCACCAGCCATCCCAGTGTCAGCACGAAGGTCGGGGTCCAGTCGATGCTGCGCTCCTCGAACAGCAGCGCGCCAAGCCCGAGTATCGCGCCTGCGCCCAGGTACTGCACCACGGTACCCGAGAGCAGGGGCATGCCGGCGCAGTGGCGCTTCTGGTAGAGGGTGCCCAGCGAGATGCCGACCAGTGCCACCAGCACGCTGGCCAGGGCCCCGACGCCGAAGCCCTGGAAGAGGCCATCACCCGGATCCAGCTTGCCGCCGAGCACCAGGGTGATACCGGCGAGCCCCATCACCAGCCCCAGCCACTGGCGCGCCGTCAGCCGCTCGTTCAGCAGCGGCCCGGCCAGCGCCGCGGTGAGCAGCGGCTGCAGACCCACCAGCAGGGAGGCCAGCCCTGCCGGCATGCCCTGGTAGATGCCGTAGAAGACCCCGCCCAGGTAGGCGCCATGGACCAGCAGCCCCGAGACGGCGATATGCCCCCAGAGTCTCGCGCCTCGTGGCCAGCCGCCTCCCAGCAGCTGCACCAGGGGCAGCAGCAACGCCAGGGTCAGCACGAAGCGGATGAACAGGAAGGTGAAGGGCTCGGCATAGGGCAGGCCGAACTTGGCACCGATGAAGCCGGTGCTCCAGAGCGCCACGAACAGGATGGGCATGGCGGCCAGCAAGGCCCGCCGGCGACGTTCCGATGTCATGTAGTGCTCGATTTCTGGTTCAAGGGAGTGCTCATCATCCCGATCATCGCGTCGGGTTGCCAATGCCCGGGCTCGTGCTTTGGTCGTATGCCGGTGATCGGCGGAATACTGGTCCTACCAGTTCGCTGGCGTGATCGATGCCGATTGGTATGCGGAGGTATCTTGGTCTTACCAATCATCACATAGACCGGACATGAATATGACTATTGGCCGGAGCGGCTCTTTTCGTTAGTTTCCATTCTGGAAGGTTTTTCCAAATAGGTGGGATCTTCCCGGTTCCGCAGCGGATGCGGATCCTGCATGCCGGCCCACGGCAACCGCCGGTCGGTATGCGAGATGGCCCATGGATGACAACAACAAGATCTCGTCGAGACCCGCCATGTTCGCGGGTGCGCTATCCAACCAGGAGTCCATGCCATGCAAGACGACAAGCAGCCGTCAAGCATTACCTCCGTCGATACTGACGACAAGAAAGTCCTAGCCGAATTCAAGACCCCGAGCCGGCGCAACTTCCTGAAGGCTGCGGCCGTCGGGTCGGCAGCGGCCGTGGCTGCGCCCTGGGTCGGCAATGTCCAGGCACAGGAGGGCATCCGCATCCGCATGCAGTCCTCCTGGCAGCCGGGCACCATCGGCTACCGGACCTTCGAGAACTGGGCCAAGGGCGTCGCCGAGGCCACCAGTGGCGAGGTGAGCATCGAGCCGTTCCCCGCCGGTGCCGTGTCCGGGGCCTTCGAGGTCGCCGATGCCGTGCGCAATGGCGTGCTCGATGGCCAGAACTGGTTCACCGTCTACTGGCCCGGCAAGATGCCGGCGGGCGTGTTCCTCACCGCCTTCCCGATGGGCCTGTCGCTGCCCCACCAGTGGGACATGATGTTCGGCGCCTACGGTGGCTTCGACATCGCCAAGGACCTCTATCGCAAGCAGGGCCAGGAACTGCTGGGCTATGTCCACCACGACCTCAACCTGATCCACTCCAAGAAGCCGCTGCGCAGCTTCGACGACTTCGAGGGCATCAAGCTCCGCATGCCCGGGGGCATCATCGCCGAGACCTTCGCCGCCATGGGCGCTCGGACCACCCTGCTGCCGGGTTCCGAGGTCTATCCGGCCCTGGAGAAGGGCACCATCGATGCCGCCGACTTCACCGGCGCCGCGGTCAACTACGAGCTGGGCTTCTGGCAGGTCGCCGACTACATCATCATGGGGCCGCCTTCCACGCCCTGCCTGCACCAGGCCGTCGACCTCATGGACATCTCCGTCAACCGGCGGGTCTTCGAGCGCATGTCCTCGCAGACCCAGGATTTGATGCACGACCTGGTGGCCGCCTATTCGCGGGAACACTATGCGGCGATCCAGAAGGCCAACGCCGAGGCCTGGCCCAAGTACCGCGAGAAGGGCGTGGAGATCATCCACCTCTCCGAGGAGGACGCCACCCGTTTCCGCGAGGTCGCCATCCCGCTGTGGTTCAAGTGGGCCAACAAGGACCCGGATGCCGCGCGGCTGTTCAAGGCGCACCTGAACACCATGATGGACCCCGCGGTGGCACTGATCACCGAGGATGACATCAAGGACTACGAACTCAACATCTGATCCGCCTGCTCGACCAATCCGGGTGTTGTCGCCTGCGTGGCGCAGCACCCGGTTTGGGTAGAGCGACCCCTATCCATCCTGCATCCCTCGACTCGATGATCCGTCGCCATCGCCGGGAAGCGATGGTGTCTCGGAGGAGTGTTCATGAATCTCGATATCAACTTCATCCTGCCGCACTGGCTCTACTGGTCGGTGCTGTTCTTGCTGCCCCTGCTGGTGATGTGGCTCGTCGACCGCAGCTTCCGCCGCGGCGGCACCATCAGCGGGGGCGATACCGCCGAGGTGCCTGCCGGTGAGGAGGCGGCGATCGCCTTCCAGGCTCCCGGTAACCTCTTCACCGCCGCCGTCGACCGCATCTCGGCCTTCTTCGGCCGCTACGTGGCCTACTGGGCGCTGATCGCTCCCTTCGTCTTCGCCTATGAAGTGCTGATGCGCTATGCCTTCAACTCGCCGACCAACTGGGCGCATGAGTCGATGACCCTGATGTTCGGCATGCAATACCTGATCGCCGGGGCCTTCGCCCTGCGCGAGGGTGGGCACGTGCGCGTGGACATCCTCTACACCCGGGCCAGGCCGGTGAACAAGGCGGCGCTGGACCTGCTGACCTCGGTGTTCTTCTTCATCTTCACCCTCGCCTTGATGGTGACCGGCTGGAGGTTCTTCTCCCAGGCGGTGAGCGACAGCTTCTTCTTCGGCTCCAGCTATGCCAACGAGACCTCCTTCACCGAGTGGGCGATCCAGTTCTACCCGGTGAAGTTCATGCTCTTCTTCGGCGCGCTGCTGCTGCTGCTGCAGGGCATTGCCCAGCTGATCCGCGACTATCAGGCCTTCCGTCACCATCGCCGCGAGCATGACGGCAGCCGCACCTTCTCGACCCTGCTGGTCGTGGCGGGGGGCATCCTGGCGGCGTGGACCCTGTTCGAGATGGTCAACATCGCGGTGACCGACTACGAGAGCCTCGCGGGCAGCCTCGAGGGGGCGCTGTCCAACGTGGGCATCGGCGGCCTGACCCTGGTCATGTTCGGCACCCTGATGGTGGTGCTGGTGGCGGGCCTGCCGCTGGCCTTCGTCACCGGTGGCCTGGGGGTCTGCTTCCTCTACCTGGTCGGCACCCAGGACATGCTCAACCTGATGCCCTCGCGCATCTTCCCGATGATGACCAACTACCAGCTGTCGGCCATCCCGCTGTTCATCTTCATGGCCTCGGTGCTGGAGAAGGCCGGCATCATCGAGGAGCTGTTCGACGTCGTCTACAAGTGGATGGGCGGCCTCAAGGCGGGCCTGGCCATCGCCACCGTCATCGCCTCCACGCTGCTGGCCGCCATGGTGGGCGTGATCGGCGCCGCCGTGGTGACCATGGGCCTGATCGCCCTGCCGGCGATGCTCAAGCGCAACTACGACCCGGAGATCGCCATCGGCTCGATCATGGCCGGCGGGACCCTGGGGATCCTGATCCCGCCGTCGATCCTCGCCATCATCTACGGCGTCATCGCCCAGCAGTCGGTGGGCGAGCTCTATCTCGGCTCGCTGATTCCCGGCCTGCTGCTGGCCTTCATGTACGGCTTCTACTGCTGGATGCGCGGCACCCTGAACATCAAGATGGCGCCGCCGATGCCGGTCGAGGACCGCGTCGACATGAAGGAGAAGCTGCGTCTGCTGCGCAACATGCTGGCGCCGATCATCCTGGTCATCCTGGTGCTGGGGATCATCTTCACCGGCATCGCCACCCCGGTGGAGGCGGCCGGCATCGGCACCTTCGGTGCCCTGGTGGTGGCCGCCATGCACAAGCGCCTGACCTGGCCCAACCTGCATGCCGCCTGCATGACCACCCTGGTCGCCTCGGCGATGGTGATGTGGATCATCTTCGGTGCCAGCATCTTCGTCGGTTTCTACATCCTGCAGGGCGGCCAGACCTTCGTGCAGGAGCTGATCTCCGGTGCGGGCCTCGGCCCCTATGCGGTGCTGGCGCTGATGATGGTGCTGCTGGTGGCCCTGGGCATGTTCCTCGACTGGGTGGGCATCCTGCTGCTGGCGGTGCCGATCTTCGTGCCGCTGATCAAGGGGCTGGCATTCGATGGCGTGTTCGGCCTGCCGGGCGTGGATCCCTCCGATGTGGCGCTGTGGTTCGGGGTCATCTACCTGGTCAACATGCAGATGTCCTTCCTCAGCCCGCCGTTCGGCTATGCGCTCTTCTACATCAAGGGGGTGTGCCCGCCGCACATCACCATGGCGCAGATCTTCCGCTCCTCCTTCCCGTTCCTGGGCATCCAGGCGCTGGGCCTGTTGCTGGTCATCATGTTCCCGGCACTGGTCACCTGGCTGCCCAACCTGGCCTACGGCTGACGCCACCCGGTGGAATCGGTGAGGTACCAGAGGCGCTCCCTGCGGGGAGCGCCTTGCTGTCGGGCCCGGGGAAACTTCCTTGTCTTACACTCCGTTACGTGATGGGCATGAACTCGTGGTGACCGGGGGCGTCACAGGGGGGCACATTCATACCGCTACACCCTGGAGGTATTCATGAAAAGGATGACCGCACTGTTCTCGGCTGCTCTGCTCTCCGCGGGCATGATGACCGCCACGGCCCATGCCCAGGAGGATCCGGCCCAGGCGCCCGAGCAGCCTCAGGCCGCGGTACCGGCACAGGACTTCTCCGACGAGCAGCTGCAGCAGTTTGCCGACGCCTCCCAGGAGATCGCCGTGATTTCCCAGGAGTACACCGAGCGTCTGCATGCTGCCGAGGATGAAACCGCGCAGCAGGAAGTCCGGATGGAAGCCAATGACAGGATGGTCGAGGTGGTCGAGGACAGCGGTCTCGACGTGGATACCTTCAATGCCATCGGACAGGCCATCCAGCAGGACCCCGAACTGATGCAGCGCGTGCAGGAGATGGCCCAGTCATAGGTTCGGGCGCATCCCGGCCGACCCGCTCGGCAGGCGAGGGCCACCCCACGGGGTGGCCCTCTTCGTGTCTCGAGGGGGCGGTGCTGCCTGCGCCACCGCCCCTTTACAGCCCCGTACGGGCATTCCAGACTGGTGGCCAGACATGAATGGGCGGGGGGCATGACGCATGGATGTGGAACTGCTTGAGATCCGCCAGCACATGGGGCGCTTCGCGCCCTTCGACGCGATTTCCGATGACCTGCTCGATGAACTGGCCGGTCACGTGGAGGTGGCCTACTTCAAGGCCGGCAGCGATATCCTGACCCTCGACCAGGAGCTTCACGAACTCTGCTACATCCGCAGCGGAGCGGTGGAGGTCTTCCGCCGCAGTGGTGACCTCTACAACCGGCTGGGGGAGGGCGATATCTTCGGGCACTTCAGCCTGTTGCGGAATCGTCGGGTGCGCTTTCCCGCCAAGGCCATGGAAGACACCCTGATCTACTTCATCCCCGAGACCGTCTTCCACCATCTCTGCGAGTCCGACGAGCACTTCGCCGACTTCGTCGAGCTCGAGCGGCCGCGGATGGAGACGGCGGTCGAACAGCAGAAGAAGAACAACGACATGATGATCACCCGGGTGCGCAAGCTGCTCAGCCGCTACCCGGTGATGGTCGAGGCCTCCACCACGGTGCAGCAGGCGGCCCGGCAGCTGAGCGACTTCCAGGCCTCCGCCGTGCTGGTGCTGGATGAGCCGGGAGACAAGCCGCGCTATACCTTCCGCGACAGCGAGGAGCGCGCCTGGCAGGTGCGCGGCATCCTCACCGACAGCGATTTCCGCAAGCGGGTGGTGGCCGAGGGCCTCCCGCCGGACACCCCGGTGGGCGAGGTGGTCAGCGATCGCCTGATCGCCATCCAGTCGGACGAGTCGGTGCATGAGGCGATGCTGTGCATGCTGCGCAACAATATCCACCACCTGCCGGTGATGCACCGACGCCACCCGGTGGGGATCGTCCACCTCTCCGATATCATCCGTCACGAGACCCACAGCAGCCTCTACCTGGTCAGCAACATCTACAACCAGCCCAGTATCGAGGGGCTGGCGAAGCTGGCGCCGGACGTGCAGGCGGCCTTCGTGCGCATGGTGCACGATGGTGCCGACTCGCGCATGGTCGGCAGTGCACTCTCCACCATCGGGCGCAGCTTCAGCCGCCGGCTGCTGGAGCTGGCCGAGGAGGAACTGGGGCCACCACCGGTGCCCTACTGCTTCATGGCCCTGGGCTCCATGGCACGCAACGAGCAGTCCATCGTCACCGACCAGGACAACGCCCTGGTGCTCGACGATGACTACGACCCCGAGCGGCATGACGCCTACTTCCTGGCACTGGCCCAGCGGGTCAGCGACGGCCTGGACGCCTGCGGCTACAGCTACTGCAGCGGCGGCATCATGGCCACCAATTCGCAATGGCGGCAGCCGCTGAGGGTGTGGAAGGGGTATTTCCGTGACTGGATCGATGACCCCACCCCGGAGCGCCTGCTGCACAGCTCGATCTTCTTCGACCTGGACAGCGTCCACGGTGAGAATGCCCTGGTCGAGCAGCTCCAGGACCTGGTGGCCGAGCGGGCGCCCGGGAGCCCGCTGTTCCTCGCGGCGATGGCGCGCAACGCCCTGAATCGCAAGCCACCGCTGGGCTTCTTCCGCACCTTCGTGATGGAGAAGGACGGCAAGCACAACAACTCCATCAATCTCAAGCGGCGCGGCACCGCGCCGATGGTCGACCTGATCCGGGTGCACGCCCTGGCCTGTGGCTCCCGGGCCCAGAATAGCTTTTCCCGGCTCGACGACATCGACCGCACCCAGTTGCTGGCACCCGGGGTCGGCGAGAAGCTGCGTTATGCCTTCGAGCTGCTCTCCATGGCGCGCATTCGTCACCAGGTGATCGACCTGGAGCATGAGCGGGAGCCCGACAACAACATCGAGCCCGAGAACGTCGCCGACGACGAACGGCACAACCTGAAGGATGCCTTCCAGGTGCTGAGCAACGCCCAGAAATTCCTCAAGTTCCGCTATCCGCTGCCGGCGCGGGCCCGGTCGAGATAGTCATGCGAGCCCTTCGACGCGCTTCCGACACGGTCCCCTCCTGGGCCGACTACCTGGCGAGCCGCGCCGCGGGCGCCCGGCATCCCTTGCTGGCCAGCTACTTTGCCGCCGGCGGCGCGTCCGCCGAGACGCCCATCGCCGAGGTCCCGCTGGTCGCCATGGACATGGAGACCACCGGGCTCGATGCCCGGCGCCACGCCATCGTCAGCATCGGCCTGGTGCCCTTCAGCCTGTCGCGGATCCGCCTCGCCGAGCGGCGTTACTGGGTCGTGCGCCCCCCGCGCCCGCTGAACCACGAGTCGGTGACCTACCACCATATCACCCACTCCGAGGTGGCCGAGGCGCCGGACCTGGAGGTGGTGCTTCCCGATCTGCTCGAGGTCCTGGCCGGGCGCCTGGTGGTGGTCCACTACCGGCACATCGAGCGCCCCTTCCTGGATGCAGCGGTGCGGGAGCGGCTCGGCGAGGGCATCCGCTTCCCCGTGATCGACACCATGTCGCTGGAGGCGCGGATCCATCGCCAGTCGCTGTGGGCACGCTTCCGTCGCTGGATGGGCCGTCCCCCGGTATCGATCCGCCTGCAGAACAGCCGCGCTCGCTACGGTCTGCCTGCCTACCATGGACACCACGCCCTGACCGATGCCCTGGCCACTGCCGAGCTGCTGCAGGCGCAGATCGCCGCCCACTACAAGCCCGAGACCCCGGTGGGTCAGCTGTGGAGCTGAGGCCGTGCCTGCCATGGCCGGACGAGGTGGCGGCGTGGCTCAGTCCAGGCCGAGCTGGTCGACGGGGACGGGGCGGCCGAAGCGGTAGCCCTGGTAGCCCTGGCAGCCGCTCGACTTCAACCACTGGTACTGGGCATCGGTTTCCACCCCCTCGGCGATCACTGCCAGGCCCAGGTGCGCGGCCAGGGTGAGGGTCGTCTCGATGATGGCCGCATCGGCAGAATCCCCGGGGATACCCGTCACGAAACTGCGATCGATCTTCACTTCGTCCAGGGGCAGTCGCTTCAGGTAGTTCAGCGACGAGTAACCGGTGCCGAAGTCGTCCAGCGCCATCCGGATTCCCAGGCGGCGCAGCGACTCGAGGGTATGCCGCACCTGTTCCGGTTCTTCCATCAACAGGCTCTCGGTGACCTCCAGCACCAGCCGCTCGGGGGGCGCGCCGGTGTCCTCGAGCACCTCGCACAACTGATCGACGAAGTCGGGTTCATGGAACTGCACGGAGCTCACGTTGACGGCGATCGTGAGGTGGGCGCGGGATGGCTGCGTTGCCCACTGCGAGAGCTGTCGGCAGGCCGTTTCCAGTACCCAGCGGCCGATCGGCAGGATCAGTCGGCTCTGTTCGGCCAGGGGAATGAACTCGGCGGGCGAGACCAGCCCGCGCTCGGGGTGCTGCCAGCGCAGCAGGGCCTCGACGCCGATCGTCCGATCCTCGCCATCCATCTGGCGCTGGTAGAAGAGCCTCAGTTCCCGGCGTTTCAGGGCGTGCTGGAGATCGTGCTCCAGGCGTACCCTTGCCATGACGGCCAGCTGCATGTCCTCGTTGAAGAAGCGCAGGGTATTGCCCCCGGCGCGCTTGGCCTGTGCCAGCGCCATGTCGGCCTGCTGCAGGGCGTTGCCCGGCTCGAGCCCGCTGTCGGTGCACAGGGTGATGCCGATGCTGCCGGTGACGGCGGTCTCGTCCAGTGATTCCCCGGCTGCCTGCATGGCACCCAGCAGCTCCTCCGCCAGGCGTTCCACCCGCAGGGCGGCTTCCTCGGTGGGGTGGGGCAGGTCCTTGACCAGCAGGGCGAATTCGTCTCCTCCCAGGTGGGCGAGGAGATCGGACTCCGTCACGGTCTCGGCCAGCTGGTGTGCCACGCGTTGCAGCAGCCGGTCACCGGCGGCGTGACTCTGAAGGTCATTGACCAGCTTGAACTGGTCCAGGTCGATGAGCAGCAGGGCGGCCTGGCGGTTGCTGCGCTGTATCCCCTTGATCGCCCGGTCCAGCTGTTCCATCAGCAGCTCCCGGTTGGGGAGGCCGGTCAGGGGGCTGTAGTAGGCCAGGAGGCGGTTGCGCTCGACGATCTCCCGGAATTCGGTGATGTCGGTGGCGATGCCGCACACCGACCGACCCCTGCCATCCGGCGTGTCCAGCGGCAGCTTGACCGTGAGGCAGATGTGCGGTTTGCCGCCCCCCGCCAGCACATTGAACTCCTCCCGGGTCACCGTCTCGTCGTGGTCGAGCACGCGTCGGTCGGTGAGGTGCAGCTGCCGTGCCGTGGCGGCATCGAAGAACTCCTCATCGCCATGACCGAGAATCTCCTCCCTGGAGCGCCCGAACAGTTCGCACACCTTGCGGTTCACGTAGGCATAACGCAGCTCGGGGGTCTTGATGAAGATGTAGGCCTCGACACTGTCCAGGATGGCCGCCAGGCGGTGCTCGCTGGCCGCCAGCGCCGAGGTGCGTTCGGCAACGCGCCGTCGCAGCAGCAGGTTGCCACCCAGCGCCAGCGCCAGCAGCCCCGCGAGAGCCACCAGCCCCCACCAGAGCCAGGCGGGTATCACCAGGCGGTCGTGGGACGGCACGTTCCAGCGGCCCAGGGTGGCGTAGTAGGGCGAGTCCCGGTTCGCCTTCCACTCCCTCAGGTGCGTGTCGATACGCGACAGGACCGTTGCCCGAAGCCGCTCGGGCGCGGCGAAGTGGAGACGTGCCGGCTGGAACATGATCGGGGTGCTGCGCAACCCGTATGCCGGGGCCTGCCAGGCACCGTAGTGACGGTTGGCGACGACCGCATCGACCCGGCCGTCGCGAGCGGCATCGAACCCCTGGTCGAAGCTGCTCACGCCCTGGAGGGTAATCGCTATCCCGAAGCTCTCGGCCAGTTGCTCCAGGAAACGCTGCTGGATGGAGCCCTCCAGGACGGCGACACGCCGTCCGTCGAGATCCAGCATCGACTCCAGCGCCGTGTCGGGGCCTTGAAAGACCTGCGACCAGCTGTGCAGCACGGGCTCGTCATGAAAGGCCAGCGTCTCGGCCCGCTCCTCGCTCCAGGCCACATCGGGCAACAGGTCGATGCGGCCCTCCTCCAGCCCCTCCAGGCAGGCCTGCCAGCGGCAGGGCACCGCTGTCAGCTCCCAGCCCTCCTCCGTGGCGATGGCCTGGAGCAGCTCGCCGAAGATGCCGGAGGGGCGATCATGCTCGTCCAGCAGGATCTTGGGGGGGTTGTGGTAGACCCCCACCCTCAGCGTCTCGGCCTCCACGGCCGCGGAGAGCAACAGCAAGAACGACCACACCAGCGGGTGGACAAGCCGGCAGACGGCCCTGACGAGGGGGGCGGGCATCCATTCACCAGTTCGCAACGACACCTTTCCCTTATAGCAGATAAGGCCGGCGAGGCGCTCGACGGCGCGCGGCCGGTCGAAACCGGGGCACCCCCCCGATATCGCTCGACGTCGGGGCCTGCGGGAACGAGAGAGGGCGGCCATCGGCCGCCCTCGTTGTCGTCGCAATGCCTGCCGCCGGGCGTCAGGTCCTGGGTTCGCTCATCAACCCCTTGACGATGGCGTAGCAGCCCACCAGCAGCACCAGGGTGAAGGGCAGGCCGGTGGTCAGGGCCGCCGTCTGCAGGGCGGCGAGGCCGCCTCCCAGCAGCAGGGCGATGGCCAGTGCCCCCTCGATCAGCGCCCAGAAGATACGCTGGGGCTTGGGTGCGTCCACCTTGCCGCCGGCGGTGATGGAGTCGATCACCAGTGAGCCGGAGTCGGAGGAGGTGATGAAGAACACGATCACCAGCACGATACCGACGAAGGAGGTGATGGCGGTCAGCGGCAGGTACTCGAGCATGGTGAAGAGCTGCAGCTCCAGGGCGGCATCCTGCACGTCGGTGATGCCCTGGCTGATCACCTGGTCGATGGCAGTGGTGCCGAAGGCGGTCATCCACACCACCGAGGCCATCGACGGCACCAGCAGCACGGCGATCAGGAACTCGCGCACGGTGCGGCCGCGGCTGACCCGGGCGATGAACATGCCGACGAAGGGCGACCAGGCGATCCACCAGGCCCAGTAGAAGGCCGTCCAGCCCTGGCTGAAGTTGGCATCCTCGCGCCCGAAGGGCATGGAGAGCGCCGGCAGGTGCTTCACGTAGCCGAGCAGGTTCTCGAGCACGCCGGTGGCGATCATCAGCGTCGGCCCGACGAAGATCACGAACAGTAGCAGCAGCAGGGCGAGTGCCATGTTGATCTGCGACAGGCGCTGTACGCCCTTGTCGACGCCGAGCATGATCGAGCCCAGGGCGACGAGGGTGATGCCGAGGATCAGCAGCACCAGGGTGGCGTCGCCGGAGGGAATGCCGAACAGGTAGTTGAGGCCCCCGGCCGCCTGGGTGGCGCCGATGCCCAGCGAGGTGGTCAGGCCGAACAGGGTGGCGAACACCGCCAGGATGTCGATCACATGCCCCGGCCAGCCCCAGACACGCTCACCCAGGATGGGGTAGAAGATCGAGCGCATGGTCAGTGGCAGGCCCTTGTTGAAGGCGAAGATCGCCAGTGACAGGCCGACGATGGCGTAGGCGCCCCAGGGGTGCAGGCCCCAGTGGAAGATGGTGGCAGCCATGCTCAGCGAGATGGCGCCGGACTGGTCACCCTCGGCCGCACCCAGCGGGGCCCAGTCGGTGCGCACGCCGCCCTCACCCATGCTGATACCGCCCATGGCGGTGCCGTAGTGGCCCAGCGGCTCCGAGACCCCGTAGAACATCAGGCCGATGCCCATGCCGGCGGCGAACAGCATCGAGAACCAGCCGGCGTAGCCGAAGTCCGGCGTGGCGTCGGCGCCACCGATGCGCACCCTTCCCAGGGGGGTGAAGATCAGCACCAGTGCCAGGATCACGAAGACGTTGGCGCCGAGCAGGAACACCCAGCCCAGGTTGGTGGTGAGGAAGCTGAACATGCTGTTGAAGATCGGTTCCATCTGATCCTGCAAGGCCAGCGTCAGGATCACGAACAGCAGGATCACGATCGAGGAGAACATGAAGACCTTGCCGTGCAGGTCCACGTTCACTCCCAGCGGTGAGGCGGTGATGTTGTCCTGGCCGATCACATAGTCCGTGTCGATCAGGTTGGCGGCCCCCTCCGGGGCGGGAATGCCTTCGGAAGCCGCTGGCTTCTCGTTGGCGTTCTCGTCATTGGCCATGGTGGCTCTCTCCCTTGCGTAGCGTCGAAATGTGAATCCGGGGTGGTCGGTCTACCCCTTGGCCGGGCGCACCAGGAACACCGAGACGTCGGTGTGGGTGGCCACCTTGCCGCCGTGGGACGGCATGATCACGTCGATATGCTTGGGTGGGTGGGTCGGCATGACCACCAGGTCGGCACCCACGTCCTCGATCGCCTGGATCAGGTCGTCGTCGAGGTCGGCGATGGGATCGGGACTGACGATGGTGTGGGTGCTGACCGGCTGGCCATGGACCTTGGCCCGCTCCTGGGCGAAGGCCTCGAGCTTCTGGGTGAACTCCTGGGGGGTGCGGGCCACGCTGCCCGGGGTATTGGCGGTCACCCCGACGTAGCACACCTCGGCGTTGTAGTGACGGGCCAGGTCCGCCACCGTCTGCAGGGTGGGCTCGATCAACTGGATGTGTGCCAGGTCGATCGGCACCATGATCTTGTGGTACATGCTGACTCTCCTTGCTCCCTGGGAGCGCTTGTGCGGGGTGGTTGTCGATGTGGTCTCCATGCTCTCAAGTGTGGTGCGCGCTGCGGGTAACGCCATGCTTTTCGTCAAACGCTCGTGGTCGACCGTGGTGTATGCCCGGACGATGGTACGCCATGACGTCGGCAGTGCCGAATGTCACGGGGGCATCCCTACGCGGGCATAGCCGACTTTCCAGGCGTCATGTTGAGCCGCGTTCAACGCTGTTTGTCCTCGCCGGGGATTGCAGGACTCCCCCTGCAACACTTATGGTCGAGATCACATTAGGTTACAAGAATAAACCATGCAGGCCCCTCGTTGCGACCATGTGCCGGTCGTCATCCGCATCGCCGCCAGGGGCCGTCAGCTGGGAGTTTGCATGAACGAGGCCCTTGAAGCGCAGGAAGAATCGGCAACGGCGACTGAAGCGTCGTCGTGTTTTGCCCGTTTCGTCAATGTCCAGAAGAGCTATGACGGCGTCGAACTGGTGGTCAAGGGGTTCAATCTGGATATACGCCAGGGGGAGTTCGTCACCCTGCTGGGGCCCTCGGGCTCGGGCAAGACCACCTGCCTGATGATGATGGCAGGATTCGAGACCCCCACCCACGGCGAGATTCTCCTCAAGGACGAACCGATCAGTGGCCTGCCGCCCCACAAGCGGGGTATCGGCATGGTCTTCCAGAACTATGCCCTCTTCCCCCACATGACGGTGGCCGAGAACCTCGCCTTTCCGCTGGAAGTGCGCCACCTCTCGAAGGCGGAGATCAAGCGCAAGGTGGCCCGAGCCCTGGAGATGGTTCGCCTGGAGGACTTCGGTGACCGCCGCCCGGCGCAACTCTCGGGGGGGCAGCAGCAGCGCGTGGCGCTCGCCCGCGCCCTGGTGTTCGAGCCCGAACTCG
The DNA here is from genome assembly GCF_049166755.1 of Halomonas terrestris. Classification (NCBI taxonomy): domain Bacteria; kingdom Pseudomonadati; phylum Pseudomonadota; class Gammaproteobacteria; order Oceanospirillales; family Halomonadaceae; genus Halomonas; species Halomonas terrestris. Next base: position 45,915 of record NZ_JBMHFZ010000026.1, read on the forward strand.
TGCTGATGGACGAGCCTCTCGGGGCGCTGGACAAGAACCTGCGCGAGGAGATGCAGTACGAGATCAAGCGCATCCATGCCAGCCTGGGCGTGACCATGATCTACGTCACCCACGACCAGACCGAGGCACTGACCATGTCGGACCGCATCGCGGTATTCAACGACGGGGTCGTGCAGCAGCTGGCCACGCCGGAGACCCTCTACGAGTCTCCCGAGAATGCTTTCGTCGCCTACTTCATCGGCGAGAACAATCGGCTCCATGGCGAGGTGGCGGAAGTGCTCGGCGAGCGCTGCCGGGTCCGCCTCGACAACGGCGACATGGTGCTGGCCAGGGCGGTGGCCTCGGGAGGGGCGGGCACGCGCACCACGCTGTCGCTGCGCCCGGAGCGTGTCGAGATACTCGGTGAGACCGAGGCCGGAGGCGGCGAGAACCGCTTCCGCGGCGAGGTGATGGAGGTGATCTATCTCGGTGATCACCTGCGCACCCGCCTGCGCGTCTGCGGCAACGACGAGTTCATCATCAAGACCCCGAATGCCAAGGGCCACCCGGCGCTCAAGCCGGGGCAGACCATCGAGGTCGGCTGGTCCTGGGGCGACTGTCGCGCCCTGGATGCCTGAGTGTTCAAGCCCCGGCCTGCGCTTCCAGAGCAGGATGAGCAGGGACGAAGACCGGGTGGCGAGCCCGGGCCGGCGGGAGTGCCGGAGATCGATGTCACAACAACAATCGGAGAGCCCAATGAGAAAACGGGAAATCAGCAGTCGCAAGGGACGTCTCGGCATCGCCATCGCCGCGGCGGGAATGACCTCCCTCGGCCTCGCGGCAACGGCCCAGGCCGAGGAGACGCTCAACATCGTCTCCTGGGGCGGGGCCTACAGCATGAGCCAGCAGAAGGCCTACCACGAACCCTGGATGGAGATGAACGGCCACGAGATCGTCAATATCGACCGCAGCGGCAACGCCCTGGCCGGGCTGCGCGCCCAGAGCCAGGCCGGCAACGTCACCTGGGACCTGGTCGACATGCTGCCGGCGGATGCCATGATCGCCTGCGCCGAGGGCCTCATCGAGCCGCTGGACCACGACGAGCTGCTCGCCGACGCCCCTGACGGCACGCCACCCAGCGAGGACTTCGTCGACGGTGCCCTGGGCGAGTGCTTCGTGGCCTCGATCGTCTACTCCAACATCGTCGCCTTCAACACCGAGATGTTCCCCGAGGACAACCAGCCGAGCACCATCGCCGATGTCTTCGACCTGGAGAACTTCCCCGGCAAGCGGACCCTGATGCGCAAGCCGATCAACAACCTCGAGTGGGCCCTGGTGGCCGACGGCGTGGCCGCGGAGGATGTCTACGACGTGCTCGAGACCGAGGAGGGCATCCAGCGCGCCTTCGCCAAGCTCGACACCATCAAGGACGAGGTGATCTGGTGGGAGGAGGGCGCCCAGCCGCCGCAGCTGCTCGCCGACCAGGAAGTGGCCTTCGGCTCCGCCTACAATGGCCGCATCTTCAATGCCATGGTCACCGAGGACCAGCCCTTCGAGATCATCTGGGATGCCCAGGTCTTCGAACTGGACGGCTGGGTGGTGCCCACCGGCAAGCTCGACAAGGTGAAGGACTACCTCCATTTCGCCACCGACACCCAGCGCCTCGCCGACCAGGCCAAGTACATCTCCTACGGCCCGGCACGCAAGTCCTCGTCGGACTTCGTCTCGACCCATGCCGAGACGGGGATCGAGATGGAGCCCCACATGCCCACCTACGGACCCAACTTCGCCACCGCCATCCCCAAGGATGACGAGTTCTGGGCCGACTACAACGACGAGCTGACCCAGCGCTTCGACGCCTGGCTGGCCCAGTGAGGCCCTGCCGCCACCCGCCTCGCGGGTGGCGGCCCCACCGCTGCAATCCGATCGCATTCCACTCTCGATGGAGAGCCCCGCGTGTCTGAATCGCCCTCTGCTCCACTGACCACCGCCGATGGCGTGCCGCTCAAGGTCAGCCTGCGCCGTGCGGTGCGTCGCTCGAAGGCCAAGGCCTTCCTGCTGGTGTCGCCGCTGTTGCTGTTCCTGGTGATCGCCTTCGTCATGCCGATCTTCGACATGCTGTGGCGCAGCGTCGACAATCCCGAAGTCGGCAGCCACCTGACGCGCACGGTCGAGGCCCTGGAGGGGTGGGACGGTGGCTCGATACCCGATGAGCCCGTCTTCGCCGCCCTGGTGGAGGACCTGCGCGAGGGCCAGGAGGCGCGCAACCTGGGCCTGCTGTCGAGCCGGCTGAACTACGAGAAGTCGGGCATGCGCTCGGCGATCAATCGCACGGCCCGTCGGGTGCGAAACGTGGAGCCGCCCTATCGCGAAGCGCTGATCGAGATCAACGACACCTGGGGAGAGCTCGACACCTGGAAGCTGATCCAGCGTGAATCCTCGCCCTATACGCTTTCCTACTACCTGGCGGCGGTGGACCGCCAGCTGACGCCGGACGGCGAGATCGCCAAGGTGCCGGCTCACTTCGAGATTCACGTCTCGCTGTTCTGGCGCACCTTCTGGATGAGTGCCGTGATCACCGGCCTGACGCTGCTGCTCGGCTATCCGGTGGCCTTCCTGCTCGCCAACCTGCCGTTGCGCCACTCCAACCTGCTGATGATCCTGGTGCTGCTGCCGTTCTGGACCTCGCTGCTGGTGCGTACCACCACCTGGATCGCCATCCTGCAGTCCCAGGGGGTGCTCAACGACATGATGGTGGCCATCGGGGTGATCGCCGACGAGGCCCGCTGGCAGATGATCCACAACAAGACCGGCACCATCATCGCCATGACGCATATCCTGTTGCCGTTCATGATCCTGCCGCTCTACTCGGTGATGAAGACCATCCCCCCGAGCTACATGCGCGCGGCTCGCTCGCTGGGAGGAAAGTCCTTCCTCAGCTTCCGGCGAGTCTACTTCCCGCTGACCATTCCGGGCATCGCCGCCGGCGGCATCCTGGTGTTCATCCTGTCGATCGGCTACTACATCACGCCGGCGCTGGTGGGCGGCCAGTCCGGTCGCTTCATCACCAACTACATCGCCTACCACATGCAGACCTCACTGAACTGGGGCCTCGCCGCGGCGATCGCCTCGATCCTGCTGTTCGTGGTGGTGGTGTTCTACCTGATCTTCAATCGCCTGATCGGCGTCGACAAGGTCAAGCTGGGGTAATCCGATGGCCATTCCTTCCTACGCCACCCGTGGCGAACGCATCTGGCACTACGTCTTCCTGGGCCTCTGCGCGCTGGTCTTCCTGTTCCTGGTGGGGCCGCTGCTGATCATCATCCCGCTGTCGTTCAATGCCCAGCCCTACTTCACCTTCAGCGAGGAGATGCTGACCCTCGACCCGGCGGGGTACTCGCTGCGCTGGTACCAGGACTTCTTCACTTCCAGCGCCTGGCTGGGCGCCATCAAGAACAGCTTCATCATCGGCATCGCTTCCACGACCCTGGCGACGATACTGGGCACCATCGCGGCCCTGGGGCTGTCGAGCCGCCACATGCCGGCCCGCGGGGCGATCATGGCGCTGCTGATCTCGCCGATGATCGTGCCGCTGATCATCTCCGCGGCGGCGATGTTCTTCTTCTTCTCCAAGGTGAACCTGGCGCAGACCTACCCGGGCGTGATCCTGGCCCATACGGCGCTGGGCATTCCCTTCGTGGTGATCACCGTCACCGCGACCCTGTCGAGCTTCGACACCACCCTGATCCGCGCCGCCCACAGCCTGGGCGCCAATCCCACCCGCACCTTCTTCAAGGTGGTGCTGCCGCTGGTGACGCCGGGGGTGATCTCCGGGGCGCTGTTCGCCTTCATCACCTCCTTCGACGAGGTGGTGGTGGTGCTGTTCATCGCCGGACCCGAACAGCGCACCATGCCGATCCAGATGTGGTCGGGCATCCGCGAGCAGATCAGCCCGACCATCCTGGCCGTGGCGACCCTGCTGGTGCTGCTGTCGATGCTGCTGCTGACCACCCTCGAGCTGCTGCGGCGGCGTGGCGAACGCTTGCGGGGGCTCTCGCCCGGCTGAACGCCCGACGTACTCGATGGCGACAGGGAGGCATCCAGCGGATGCCTCCCTGTCGCTTTCCGGGCCTCCATTTCCGCGACTCGCTGCCCGGTGCCATGAGGCAGTCCTGACCCATGTGCCAGTTTGCACCAGCCCGACGGCCCTTCCGCGGCCGCCGGGAGGATTGCCTTTTCCCGTTCAATTCATTGATATCCGGCAATTTTCCTTGTGACCGGCGGGGCTGGCATGGCCTGTGCTCCCTCCAGGGTGAACATGGAACGACCAAGGGGGAGCTACCACATGACCCACGACAAGCAGATTCGCATCCCCGGCACCGGACGCCGCCTGGCAGCCGCCGCCTCCATCGTGGCGCTGTCGATGGGCACCCTGGCCCTGGCCGGCTGCGGCAACGACGACGAGATGCCGCCGATGGAGCAGGACGCTCCGATGGAGGAGCCGGCCCAGGATTCCGGCATGGGCCAGGATGAGCCCATGGAGGGTGGCGCAAGCGAAGCGCCCACGGGCGGCCAGGACACGGCTCAGGAACCGATGGAAGAGGAGCCCGTGGAGGAAGACCCCATGGGCAGCGATGAACCGACGTTCGGTGACGACGAGGAAGAGGAGCAAGGCTCCTGATCGAGTCTCACCCTACCGGCACCTGCCGGCCGTCGAGGCAGCCGGCAGCCATGCCCCTTTCTCCAGCGAATGGATGTGAGTGGAGGAGTAATATCATGATGTCCAAGGAATTTATCAGGAAGCTGGGTATTCTCGGTGTTTCCTTCGGCCTGATGGCCAGCCCGCTGGCCTTCGCCGATTTTCACGAGCAGAATCCGGCGGCTGACCCCGCCACACCGGCCGATCCGGCAGCCGACCCCACCGCTCCGGCCGATCCGGCGGCCGATCCTGCCGCGCCAGCCGACCCGGCGGCCGATCCTGCCGCGCCAGCCGACCCGGCGGCTCCCGCCGACCCTGCCGCACCGGGGGATCCGGGCGCACCGTCAGGCGAGCCCGGCTTCGGGGACGGTGGCGAGCCCATGCCGAACCCCAGCGGTGCCGAGCAGAGCGATCCGGTCAATGATCCCATGATCGAGGAGGAGAACGAGGAGGAAGAAGAGTGGGAAAACCCCGCCGGGGATGACGAGGACAGCAGCTGGTAACCGGATACAGGAGTAGGCTCCGCGGGTCTCCTGCGGGGCTCTCCAGGGAAGGAGATTCGAGTCTTTCTTGACGTGTCTCTTGGCGTCGCATGGCGTGGTCGGCGGTCCCGCCGCAATCCCCTCAGCAACCGCTGACCGGACTGACGCCCCTGGCCCTTGCTCCCCGCAAGGGCCTTTTTTCGAATCTTCGCAAGCTGGCGTGACCATCGCGGGCCAAGCCCGCTTGCATGCTGGACGTGAGCGGGGAAGGGCCCTATCGAGAAGGCTTGCCGCCCGGGTCCGGCCCCGGCCGGCGGGCTACTCCTCTTCCAGGCGGCGATAGAGGGTGCGCCTGGCGATGCCGAGGATATCGGCGGTGCGGCGCTTGTTGCCGCCGGTGGCCTCGAGCACCTTGCGGATATAGCGCTTCTCGACGTCTTCCAGGCTCGGCCATCCCTGCTGCATGGCGTTCGGCGCCAGGGCGTTGGCGGCCTGGGTGTCACCCAGGCTGCGGCGTTGCTCGGCCTCATGGTCGCGGATGCGTTCAGGCAGGTCGGCGTGGCTGAGCTGGCCGCCTTCGGCCAGCGTCACGGCACGCATGATGGCATTCTCCAGCTCGCGGACATTGCCGGGGTAGGGGTAGGAGAGGAGGCCCTGGAGGGCGGCGGGTTCGACCTTGCGGATGCGCTTGCCCTGGGCCTCGGCGTGCTTGTCGATCAGGGCCGTGACCAGGCGCTCGATGTCGCCGTTGCGCTCGCGCAGCGGCGGGATGCGCAGCGAGAAGGTCTCCAGGCGGTAGAAGAGGTCACTGCGGAAGTGGCCATCGGTGATCTCCTGCTCGAGGTCACGGTGGGTGGCGGCGATGATGCGCACGTCCACCGGCTCCTCCCGCTCGGCACCCACCGGACGCACCCGCTTCTCCTGCAGGGCACGCAGCAGCTTGGCCTGCAGCCCGGGGGACATCTCGCCGATCTCGTCGAGGAACAGGCTGCCGCCATGGGCGGCCTGGAACAGTCCCTGGCGGGCATCGCTGGCGCCGGTGAAGGCGCCCTTCACGTGGCCGAAGAACTCGCTCTCCATCAGTTCCGAGGGGATGCTGGCACAGTTCACCCCGATGAAGGGGCCGTCGCTGCGGGGACTCTCGGCATGCACGGCCCTGGCCAGCAGCTCCTTGCCGGTGCCGCTCTCGCCGAGCAGCAGGATGGGGGCATCGCTCCTGGCCAGCCGGGCCGCGTCATGGAACAGTGCCTGCATCGCCTCGCTCTCGCCGACGATGCCGTGGAAGTGGCCGGGTGGCTCGTCCTGGCGAAAGCGCTCGGCCAGTCGATGATGCTCGAGCACGCGGTAGACCGCCTCGCGCACCCCTTCCAGGTCGAGCGGCTTGGTCAGGAAATCGTCGGCACCGATCTTCAGGGCCTCCACCGCCTGATCGATGGTGCCGAAGGCGGTGATGACGATGAAGCCGACCGTGCTGCCCTCGCCGCGCAGCTGCTCGAGCAACTGCATGCCGCTCATGCCGGGCAGTCGCACGTCGCTGATCACCAGGGCCACCTCGCTGTGGCTCAGGGTGGCGATGGCCTCCTCGGCGCTGTTCGCGCCCAGGGTCGCATGGCCGGCATCCTGCAGCTCCTCCTCGAGCAGCTCGAGGATCGCCGAGTCGTCCTCGACGATCAGGATGGGGGCGGGAGTGGGGGAGGGTTCCTTCCTCGTCACGTTACGCTACCTCGCTCGATGGTGTCGCCATGCAGGCTGTCATCGTCCAGCGGCAGGCCGAGTTCGAAACCGGCACCGCCCAGTTCGCTGTCGAACACGCCGATGGTGCCGCCGTGGTCGTTGATGATGCGATGGACCATGGAGAGGCCTAGCCCGCTGCCCTGGCCCACCGGCTTGGTGGTGAAGAAGGGGTCGAACACCTTCGACTTGTCGGCGTCGAGGATGCCGGGGCCATCGTCCTCGAGCCACAGGCGAAGCTCCCCGTCCTCGCCCCGGGCGCGCAGCCGCACCCGATGCACCTCGCCGGCCTGGGCGGCGTTGCGCAGCAGGTTGGTCAGCACCTGGATCAGCTGCTGGCCGTTGGCCAGCAGCTGTGGTGGCGGGGAGGGCAGGTCCAGCTCCAGGCGGATAGCCTGCCGCTCCAGGTCCTCCTCCACCAGCTCCCTCGCCGATTCGACGAGGGTGTCCAGGGGCAGCCGCTCCTTCTCGACGTTGTGCCGCCGCCCCAGTTCCATCAGCTGGCGCACGATCTCGACGATGCGATCCACTTCGCCACGGATGCGGCCGAGCCGGGCACGCTCGTCGTCGCCCAGTGCATCTCGCCGGGCCAGCCGCTGGGCCTGGCCGTTGATCACGGTGAGCGGGGCGCCGATCTCGTGGGCCACCCCGGCGGCCAGCACCCCCAGCTCGGCGAGCTTGCGCGACTTGCGCAGCCGCTTCTCCAGCTCGATCTCCTTGAGCCGGCGGGCCTCGATATCGGCATCCTTCTCGACCATGGCGTCGAGCATGCCGTTGAGGGCCCCCGCCAGGCGGCGGTACTCCTGGGGGCCGCCGATCACCGCCCGCTGGCTGCGGTCGCCCTCCTCGACCCTGGCCATGACGGCCAGCAGGCGAGTGAGAGGCCGTTCGATATGGCGGCGAAAGCCCCACCAGATGCTGAACACGATGCCGGCGGCACCGATGACGAAGACGAGCACCGCCAGCAGGCTGATGAAGCCAGTGTAGTTCTCGATGCCGGTATTGAGGCGGTTGACCTGCAGCACGCCGCGGATCTCGCCGTTGGGCGTGGTCAACGGCATCAGCGCCGAGTAGTAGGTCCAGCCGTCGTGCTGGCGATAGTGGCCGGCGAGCTCGCCGGAGTCGACGACGGCGCGGATGTCCTCCTCCTCGAACAGCGCCTTGCCCAGCCCCAGGCCGTAGATCTCCTCGCCCTGGGGATCGAAGACATAGGCGCCGTAGATGCGATGGAAGGAGAAGGCGGAGTGCAGGGACTCCTGCAGTGACTCCGGGGTGTCGCGCTCCATGGCGTAGCCCAGCGAGGTGCCGATGGCGTGGGTGATGATCTGGACCTCGGTCTGCAGCTTGGAGCGCACGTTGTCTTCCAGTGACTTGATCGCGACCAGGCTGAAGACCACCAGGATGAAGAACAAGGGCACGATGACCGTCAGGATGATGATGTTGCGCAGGCGCATGGCATTTCCGGTCGGGTGGATGGCCCCGGCGCTACCCGCGGGGCCCGGTGGCAGCGTGGCTCGGGCCTGCCCGGTGCATTCCCTGCCACCGGTCAGGCCATCGAGCCGGGTGGTCCATCAGTCGGCGGGCACCAGACGATAGAGGCTGCCCCGCGGGTCGTCGTCGAGCAGGTAGAGGGCGCCGTCGCGGCCCTGGCGGACATCGCGGATCCGCCCGATCTGGCCGTCGAGGATCACCTCGTTGCCGGCCACCCGGTCGCCGTCGAGGGTCAGGCGCCTGAGCAGCTCGCTGCGCAGGCCCCCGGCGAGCAGGTCGCCCTGCCACGCGGGGTAGGCGTCACTGGTCACCTCGGCCAGGCCGGATGGGGCGAAGCGCCCGTCGAAGACATGAACGGCGTCACGCATGCCGGGCAGGGAGTCCGCGCCGATGGGGTCGCGGGTGGAATAGTCACGGCCCAGGCTGACCTCGGGCCAGCCATAGTTCTCGCCGGCCTCGATCAGGTTGAGCTCGTCCCCGCCCAGCGGGCCGTGCTCGGTGGCCCAGATGCGGCCGTCGGCGGCCACGGTCATGCCCTGGATATTGCGATTGCCGCTGCTGTAAAGCTCGCCCAGGGCACCGTCATCGTCGACGAAGGGGTTGTCCTCCGGCACGCCGCCGGTCTCGGTCAGGCGCAGCACGCTGCCGGCGTGATCCCCCCTGTCCTGGGCGCGGGGCGGTTGCCTGCCGCGGTCACCGATGCTCATCAGCAGGGTGCCGTCGGGCAGCCAGGCGAGCCGCGAGCCGTAGTGCCGGCCGGGGTCGGAATAGCGGTCCTGGACGAACAGCTCCTCCACGTCGACCAGCGACTCGCCGTCCAGGCGGGCGCGGGAGAGGGTGGTGGCCGTGCCACCGCTGCCGGCCTGGCTCCAGGTGAAGTAGATCCAGTCGTGGTCGCCGTCTCCGTACCGGGGGTGGAGTACCACATCGAGCAGGCCGCCCTGACCATTGGCGCTGACCTCGGGCACGCCGTCCAGGTGGACAATCCCGCCGTCCTCGTCGATCAGCGCCATGCGCCCCGGGCGCTCGCTGACCAGGTGGCGGCCATCGGGGAGCTGGGCCACGGCCCAGGGGTGTTCCAGGCCGGAGGCGATGCGCTCCAGGCGCAGGTCGTGGTGCTCGGTGGCGATGCGTTCGACGGTTATTTCGGTCAGGGTCTCGGTGGCCAGCGCCTGGCCGCCGGCCACCAGGCCGCCCAGCAGCAGGGCGGTGGGCAGTCTCCTGAGGTTGGCAGACATTCCGTTCTCCCCCTTGTCGATATCGAGTTCCCGCTGATGTCCGGACATCAGCCTAGGGACTCCGCGGGAGGCCGGGTGTTCCCTGTCGCCTGCCGGCTACATCAGGATCGCCAGCAGGATCGGCAGGTAGATGAGCGAGAGCAGGGTCGAGCAGAACACCAGGCTCGCCGTGTACTCCGGCTCGCGCCCCGCCTTCTGGGCGAAGAGGTAGTTGAACACCGCCACCGGCATGCTCATCTGCAGCACCAGGATGCTGGTCGCCAGCGGGGGGAGGCCGACCAGCTGTCCGACTCCCCAGGCCACCACGGCGGCCACGGGGATGCGCATCAGGCTGAAGCCGATGCCGGACTTGAGGCTCCTGACCTGGATGCTCGCCAGCGAGACCCCCAGGGTGATCAGCATCAGCGGCACGGTGAAGCCGGAGATCAGGTCGACGCTGTTGTCGAGCCACAGCGGCAGTTCGGTGTCGGTGATCAGCAGCCCCAGCGAGATGAGGATGGCGTAGACGGTGGGGGTCTTCACCAGCGTCTTCAGCGGGTTGCCGCGACTGACGAGCATGGTGCCCAGGGTGAACTGGAAGAGCGCGACGGTGACCATCACCGTGATGCCGAACACGAAGCCCGAACTGCCGAAGGCGTAGAGCACCACCGGCAGCCCCATGTTGCCGGTATTGGGGTACATGGTGGGCGCCAGCAGCACCCGCCAGTCGCGGCGCAGCAGCCACGACAGCCCGAAGGCCACGCCCGCCATGGCGACCAGCACCAGCGCCGTGGCCAGCATGGTGCGGCCGAAGCTGCCGGCATCGATGTCGGCACCGGAGAGCGATGCCAGCACCAGTGCCGGGGTGCCGATGTTGAAGACCAGACGGGTGACGAACTCCACCGGGTAGGGGTGGCCGAGGCGAATCCAGCTGTAACCCAGTCCGGCGCCGGCCAGCACCGGGGCCATCACGGCGAAGAGTTCGGCGAGCATGTGGCGTCCTTGGCGAGGGAGGAGAGCCCGCCATTGTCGTGAATCGGCGTGGCGATGCAAGCGCCGCTGGGGCCATTCCCGGCCCGGGCCGTCCGGTGCCGGGGGCTGGGCACCGCCTGGCGCCGGACCTCGAGCCGGGCGGCCATGGCCGCGGGGAAGCGGTCTCGGCTATGCTTCGCGGGTCAAGCACAAGGATGCCCCATGACCACGACCGCTTCACCCAACAGCTTCCAGGCGCTGGTGCGCCTGCTGCGCTACGCCCGCGGCTACCGGCGGCGTATCGTCGCCGCCACCAGCTGCTCCATCATCAACAAGATATTCGATATCGCCCCGGAGATCCTGATCGGCGTGGCCATCGACGTGGTGGTGAACCAGGAGCGCAGCTTCGTGGCGCGGCTGGGCTTCACCACGCCGCAGGAGCAGATATTCGTTCTGGCGATCCTGACCTTCTTTATCTGGGCCGGCGAGTCGATCTTCGAGTACCTCTACAAGATCCTGTGGCGCAACCTCGCCCAGCGCCTCCAGGCCGACATGCGCCTGGACACCTACGAGCACGCCCAGCGCCTCGACATGGCCTACTTCGAGTCGAGGAGCTCGGGGCAGCTGGTCGCCACCATGAACGACGACGTCAACCAGCTGGAGCGCTTCCTCGACGGTGGCGCCAACTCCCTGATCCAGGTGGGGGTCACCGTGGTGGCGGTGGGCGCGGTCTTCTTCGTCATCTCGCCGCTGATCGCGCTGCTCGCCTTCACCCCCATCCCGCTGATCATCTGGGGCGCCTTCTTCTTCCAGCGCAAGGCCGGCCCGCTCTACGCCGACGTGCGCGAGAAGGTGGGCGACCTGGCCAGCCGGCTCTCCAACAACCTGGCCGGCATCGCCACCATCAAGAGCTTCACCAGCGAGGCCCGGGAGGCGGCGCGGCTGCACCAGGTGAGCGAGGCCTACGTGGAGGCCAACCGCCGCGCCATCCGGGTGAGCTCGGCCTTCATCCCGGTGATCCGCATGGCGATCCTGGCTGGCTTCCTGGCCACCTTCACCGTGGGCGGCATGCTCGCCCTGCGCGGCGACCTCAACGTGGGCGCCTACGGCGTGCTGGTGTTTCTCACCCAGCGCCTGCTCTGGCCGCTCACCGGCCTGGCCGAGGTGATCGACCTCTTCGAGCGCGCCATGGCCAGCACCCGGCGCATCCTCGACCTGCTGGCGGTGCCCGTCACCGTGCGCGACAACGCCACCACGCCGCTGGCCGAACCGCTCTCCGGCGAGGTGAGCTTCGAGGGGGTGAGCTTCCGCTATGCGGCAAGCGAGGTCGGCGTGGAGAACGTCAGCCTGCGGGTGCCCGCCGGCCACACCCTGGCCCTGGTGGGCGCCACCGGCTCCGGCAAGTCGACCCTGATCAAGCTGCTGCTGCGCTTCTACGACCCCAGCGCCGGACGGGTGCTGATCGACGGCCAGCCCATCGACGCCGTGAGCCTCGCCTCCCTGCGCGGCGCCATCGGCCTCGTCAGCCAGGACGTCTACCTGTTCGAGGGCAGCGTGCGCGACAACATCGCCTACGGCCGCCCCGAGGCCAGCGAGGCGGAGGTGATCGAGGCGGCCAGGACCGCCGAGGCGTGGGACTTCATCCAGGCGCTGCCCCGGGGGCTCGACACCCCGGTGGGGGAGCGCGGCGTGCGCCTCTCCGGCGGCCAGCGCCAGCGGCTGTCGCTGGCCCGGGCGCTGCTCAAGGACCCGCCGATCCTGGTGCTGGACGAGGCCACCAGCGCCGTGGACAACGAGACCGAGGCCGCCATCCAGCGCTCCCTGCGGCGCATCGGTCATGGCCGCACTGTGATCATGATCGCCCACCGCCTCTCCACCATCGTCTACGCCGACGAGATCGTGGTGATCGAGGGCGGACGGGTGGTGGAGCGCGGCACCCACGAGACGCTGCTCGCCGCCGACGGCCGCTACGCCGCCCAGTGGCGGGTACAGACCGGCGCCCTGGAGGTGGGGGAAGTGGCGCTCTGAGCTACTGGCGGACCAGCACGGCATCCAGGCTGACCGGCACCTCGTCGCCGATCTGCTCGTAGCCGAGCAGCAGCAGGATGGAGCGGAGCGTCGGGTCGGCCATCAACGCCTGGCCGTCCAGGGCCACCCGCTCGGCGTTGGTAACCCGGATCCGGTCGGGGGATTCCCGGGTGAAGCGCACCGCCAGCGGCTCATTGCGGGTGGCGTTGCCGGACGCCACCGAGAGCTCGAGCACCTCCACCAGCGATTCGCCCAGGCTCAGCGCCTCCAGGCGCTCGGGCGGGAAGCGAGTGGTCAGGGTGGCCAGCGGGCGCTCGGTGAAGCCCGAAAGCCAGGGCGGCAGCGGGCCGAGGCGTTCGACCACGTCGCTCTGGGCCAGCCGCAGTGGCAGGCGCAGGGTCCCGTCCGCCTCGGCGGTGCCGCTCAGCCGGCGCACCTCGTGCTGGCGGGGGATGGGGCCCTCCGGGGCGAGCTGCACTATGGTGGCGGCCACGCTCGAGCGCTCGGGGTCCAGCTCCCAGGCGGCCGCGGGCAGGGCAAGCAGCAGGACGATGAAGGACGAGCCAAGCAGCGGGGCAAGGGGGTGTCGGGGCACCGGGCGATCTCCACAAGGGACGGGCCCACTGAAGACCACGGCCGAGACAGTAAGTGCCGGAGGAATGAGGGGTTGGAGGCCGTCAGGCTATGGCCTCTCCCCGCGCCATTCGCTATCATACGCCAGCGCCACCCCGGCGCCTCCTTCCGAAAGGGCCTATAGCTCAGTTGGTTAGAGCAGGGGACTCATAATCCCTTGGTCGCTGGTTCGAGTCCAGCTGGGCCCACCAATGAAATCAATCGGTTACAAAGCGCTGAGTCATCTGCGTAATCAGGTACGATCTTGGCGGTGACCGAATGAGGTCAGAACAGCGCCTCCAGTGCTTTACGCTGGGCTATGTGTTTTTCCGCATTCTGTTCTATCAGCTTGTTCAGGTTGATCAGTTTCCAACGTACTGCGGGGAGATCGGCGGCCTGCGGGCGGTCAATGGCGGCAAAGTCCGGATTGCCGTCATGCAGGGTCAGCAGGAAGCGTTTGGTGTCATCATCGATACGGGACCGGATATCCGCAATCAACTGCGCGCGAATTTCCACAAGCTCATCGAGGCTGACCGGGATCTTCGTCATGCCTTCGAATTCCTGTGCATAGGGCTGGTCAATATCGATGATATTCGGGTTCAGCAGTTCATGCGCGGGGCGCGGTGAACTGGCGATATAGATCAGGAAGGTGCGGAAAAGGTCGTCGGTCAGGCCTTCATGTTCATAGAGCAGTTTCACATCATAGAGATCGCGAGGGTGCTGGCGGTCAACAGCCGCATGCAGCTTGCCGCCAAACAGGTCTTCAAACGAGACGATCTGGATTTCCGCGTAGCCGAATGCATCCTCGACAGCTTCCGAAACCGGACGGGTTTCAGGGTCGTGGACAACGCCGCGTGTGACCGGTGAGGTTTCGATCTTGATCTCCGCACCGTTAAGCCGTGCCAGCACGCGGGTGGCACCGCCACCTCCGCCTTTGATGCGTTGTGCATGCGCGTTCCTGATGCCGCGCTCGATGGCAGTGGCAATGCGATCCATCGCTTCGTTGATCTCGGCAAGGCTTTCGGCACGTTCTTTAAGCGGCAGATAGGTCAGGTCGATATCGACCGACAGGCGTGGCAGATCGCGATAGAACAGGTTGATGGCCGTGCCGCCTTTCAGGGCGAAGATGTCTTCTTCGGCGACATAGGGGAGGATGCGCACGAGCAGGGCAACCTGTGCTTCGTAATCTTTACGCGCCATCGGCTGCCTCCGTTATCGCAAATTCTTCCGGCACCATGATGCGGTAGCGCGGGTGTATCTTGCCGCCTTTGACCAGAGCGCGGTCGCCGCTTCCGAGGTTGAATTCCTGCGGGTCGAGGCGTTTGCGCCATGGGTGGTTGTGGCGGTCGGCAAAGACGAAGAACAACCGCGTAACCTTGATCTTCCTGCAACTGCGCAACAACGCCGACAGGGTGCGTGGGCGCAGGGTCGTCAGGCTTTCAAACACCATGTCGAGATTGTGGAAGCTCTCATGGCCGGGCAGTTCGTCCATGACTTCCAGGATCGCTCGTTCGGGCGATGACATTCTTGGTTGCCAGTCCCAGGGCAGGGTGCTCGCGGCGTCGGATTCGTCCTTGGTGAGGCCGAGCGCCGGGTCGGAGAAGAGGGGCGTGGTGCGCATTTCCAACGGTGCATCTAGCGGAAGCCTGGTCAGCCAGTTCGGTATGTCTTCGCCATAGACCCAAACCGGAGCGTTCCCGCCCAGCGGCAAATAATGGCTATAGCCTTGCAGCGCGAGCGCTGTCATGCCGCCGATATGGACTTGGTAGTCCATGATGTGCTGTATCGAGAGCAGGCAGGTCTTCCAGTCGATAGTATCGGGTTGTCCGCCGCCCGGCGTCGGACGCCGGAAAACGCCGCGAGTCACGCGCTCCAGCCAGCCGCGATCAACATATTTGCGCGTGAGGAAGCGGCTGACCTCATGGCGTTCCAGCCAGCCAGAATCGACCATGAAGCCGGGAGGGACGGCGTCGAGGATGTTCTTTAGCTTCTCTTCTTTATGTGCACTCATGGGGCACATTTTGCCACATATCCAAAGAGATTGCCGCAGGTCTCTTTGATTATTAAGTGTATCTGTGTACCCAAGAGACACAAAATCGTTAAATGCCAAAGGACTAAAGAGCCTGCCAGCCAACAAAGCAGGGTGGCGTGCCTGCCGGCGCCAAGGTATCGCAATGGCCGGTGGTGCCGGCCTGCGTGGGGCCTGCGGGCATTCTGCGGGTATGCGTCCTGCACAGTCCTGCATTGTGATGCGAGGTCACGCAAAGGACGTCCCATAAGGTATTGAAAATACGTTGTTTGGTGAGCCTGGTCGTCCTAATGATTCCTTGGTCGCTGGTTCGAGTCCAGCTGGGCCCACCACTCCGTGTATTCCCTGCAGTGCGTGTCCATGCCTTTCATCAGCATCGTCCAACTGCGGGATGAAGGCTCACCCGAGAAGCATCACCACCGCCCCATAGGCCGCCACGCCGGCGGCCACCGGCCAGCCGAGCGAGCGCAACCGGTACCAGACGAGCAGGGTGGCGGCCACGCCGATTGCCGTGGCGAGCCAGGAGGTGGCGTCGAGGGTCGTCGGCACCAGCGAGACGCCGAGCACGGCGGCGATCATCAGGGGGCCGAGGATGCCGAGCCACTGGGGCATGGCCTCGAGGCCGTCGTCGCCGCCGAGTCGCTCGAGGCGGCGTCGCATCCACAGCAGCGGCAGCAGGCGTATCAGCAGGGTGCCTGCCGCCGAGACCAGCACGGCCAGCCAGAGTGCGCTACTCATCGCGTTCTCCTCGTGTCGTGGGGGCAAGCTTCACCAGGTAGAAGCACAGGGCGCCGCAGGCGGCGGCGAGGGGGATCGCGGCGTTGGTCAGCCCGTTCACGGTGAACAGCAAGGCGATGGCGATGCTGCTGCCCAGCGCCAGCGACCAGCGCCGGCTGGTGAAGCGTGGCGCCAGGAGGACCAGGAACAGGGCCGGCAGGGCGAAGGGCATGATCTCGCCGAGCAGTGGCCAGCGCCGGGTGAGCTCGTCGCCGGCCACGGCGCCCAGCGCGGTGCCGCCGACCCAGCTGGCCCAGGCCAGCAGCGCGGCGCCGGTGAACCAGCCGAGGCGTTGCGAGGCCGGCAGCTGGGGCAGGCGGGTATGGGCCAGGGCGAAGATCTGGTCGGTCAGGCCGTGCATCAGCCACGGCCAGGCGCGGCTGGTCGTCAGCCAGGGTGCCAGGTTGGGGGCATAGACCAGGTGGCGCGCGTTGATCAGCAGCGTCATGACGACCACCAGCCAGAGCGGCGCGCCGGCGGCGACCATGCCGACGAACAGGAACTGCGAGGCCCCGGCGTAGACGAGCGCCGAGATGATCACCGCCTCCCAGGTGCTGAAACCGGCCTGGATGGCGATCAGCCCGAAGGAGATGGCGACCGGCACATAGCCGCCCAACAGCGGGATGGCCTCGCGCAGGCCCGCAAGCCAGGGGCGGGAGGCAGCTTGGGTGGCTTGCAGGCTCATGCGGCGTCTCCTTCCCCGGTGTAGACGATGGTGAGCATCAACGTGGCCCAGGCGTCACGGGTGCGATAGAGGTGCGGGCGGTCGGCGGCGAAGGTGAGGGTGTCGCCGGCCGAGAGGTTCTCGGTGGCGCCTTCCGGGCCGGCCTCCAGCCACCCGCTGATGAGGGTGAGCGACTCGCGGGCTCCCGGGGTGTGGGCCTCGGCGTGGCGTGTGGTATGTGGCGCGCAGCGCATCCAGTAGGCATCGACCTGCGGCGTCTCCTTGCCCTGGTCGATCAGCCGTACCTGCACGCCATCCTCGCCCAGCGGCACGCTGATCGGCGCCACCAGGGTGCCGAAGGGCACG
>NZ_JBMHFZ010000027.1:0-54759 GCF_049166755.1 Halomonas terrestris
TTGATGATTTCACCTGGATGAGGGGGATTGTGCATCAACATGGATAGTACCTCAGTGATAATCTTCGTAGTTCACTGAAGTTGACCGCCTCCATTGGCCCCCTTCAGATCAAGCCATGATCCGCCGTGGAATCAGTGCTTGTCTTCGGCGCGGAGCGCCTGGACTTCCGCGGTCGTCAGCCCAGTCGCCTCGGCGATCTGCTCGTCGGTGAGCACACCCAGCTTGATCAGGTTGCGGGCCGTCGCCTGATTCGCCTCAAGGCGCCCCTCCAGACGCTCCTTCTTCACCAGGTTCTCCAGATTTTCTGCCAGCATGTCTCTATCCTCCACCAAGCTATCCAGCCGCTCCAGGTTGACGCCGGCCCCGAGTCGCTTCAGGTGACGCTTCAGCCAGCGGGTGATGACTGGGTCAATCCGCGCCTTGAGAGGGTCCGCCTGGATGATCGCCACGATCCGATCGACGGCTTGCTGCAGTGCTTCCCAGCTCGAGGCGGCATTCTCGATACTGAAGATCCCACTCAAGGGCGTTTGCCGCTCGGCAAGCTCATCGTCAGTATAACGTCCCTCGTCGATCAGGTAATAGCGCAGGTGCGGCTGGTAGATCCGCAGGAAGCTCGGCGGTTCCGGCTGCACCATGTCGTACACGTCCTGCCGGGCGGTCCAGCGCTCCGAGCCGTTGTAGAGCACGATGGGCAGCACCGGCGGAAGCCCTTTGCCTGGGGTGGTGACCCGGGTCTTGAGCAGGTGATCGTAGAAGCACGCCACGTAGTGCATCAGCCGGATCGGCATGGTGCCGTCTACCGTCGACTGGAACTCCAGCAGGATGTACAGGAAGACCCGCTGGGTGATGCCGTTCCAGGTGATCTCCACCGACCACACCACGTCCTCGAACTTCTCCTCGAACAGCGGCGTGATGTAGTTGCCGCTATGGTTCGTCAGTGACGAGAAATCCATCAGCTCGGCGATCTCGGCAGGCGCAAAGCCCTCGATCAGCTGCTGGACGAACTCTGGGTAGCTGAACAGCTCCTTGTAGCCGGTGTCGTGGTGGTTGCTGGCCATGTGGGCTCTGCTTATCAAGTACTATACATACATACAGAGTATGGGAAGCCACGCCGCGCGGCAATGCGCAACACAGCGCGACCAGAGGTCTAGTCCAGCCCCCCCTGTGGGAGCCACGCTCTGCGGGGCGATTGCGGCGCGAAGCGGCGCTGGCGATGGTCTGAGACGTTGGCGGTTACCGCCAGGCGCCTGCGGCGCCGATCGCGCAGAAGATCTGCGCCCACAGGGCAGCCATCCGCTACATGGGTGGTCACCAACCCTGTGGGAGCCACGCTCCGCGGGGCGATTGCGGCGCGAAGCGTCGCCAGGCGGTTACCCCCAACCTCAGCGACATCCACCGAGGCGCCTGCGGCCCCTCACGTGACATGATCCAGCGCCCGCTGAAACGCCGAGTGACGGGGGTAGCGCTGCCGAACCCGAGACAGCAGCGCCTGACCAACGGCCGCTCTGCCCATGGCACTGGCCGTTTCCACGCAGACGGCAACGCAGGTCGCGGCACGATCGTAGGCCTTGCGGTGCCGGTTGGACACGATTCCATGGCAACGCTCCGTGGCCGTGTCACACAGCCACTCCAGCCATGCCGGTGGCTCCTGGGCCGACAGCGGGTAGCGTTGCCCGGCGTCCGCAAGGGCATGACCGAGCCGATCGGCGGCAGGCAGGGCGTCGCGATCGTGAGCCGAGGCGCCTGCCAACGGCGACTCATCGACATGCCAACTGCCGGCATTCGCCAGCTGCTGCCAGAGCGCCTGCGAGGCCGGTCCGATCGCCGCCGCCGCACGCCCCGTCAGGACCGTGGGCAGGCAAGCAAACAGCGCCCAGCGTGGACTATCACCCACTGACCACCCGACCGCCTGGTCACGCGCGGAGACGAGCGCCTTGGCCCGCTGCCCTTCCCCCACCAGCCACCAGGCCATCACGGCCAGAGGGGCCCACCGCTCGAACCGTGACGGGGTCATGAGGTCGCGGTCGCGATCGCTGGTGGCGGCCTGGGCTGCCGAATCCGTCACGTCCGCCGGCACGGGGGCCTTGCCCGTTCTGGCGGCTTCCTGGCGGCTTCGCTCAACCACAGCGCCGCCTCGCGCACCCTCTGCTCGCGGCGCTCTGCCTCTGTGAACGCCTCATGCAGGGTCAACAGCCGGTGGCCAGCAGGATTGGCCAGCAACGCCTCGAAGGCGATGGTCTCCCCATCGAGCACGCGGTGCGCGGGGTAGGCCGTCAGGATGCTATCCGCCAGGGCTGGCCAGATGCCGGCACCACGGGGAAAGTGCTGCAGTGCCTCCCGCCAGATGGCGGCCGCCTGGTCGGGTTCGCGCTGACGCACCGCGGCCCGCACCCAGTCCAGCCACAGCCGCGGCATCCTGGCACCCGCTTGCCGTGCCAGGCGGGCGATGCCGTCGATCCCCTCCCGGCGGGCCAGGGCCTCGCGCAGCCACATCGCTTCGAGGCTCGAGCGGGGATTCCCCAGCCCCTGCACCACTGCGTCGAGGAACCCGTCCCAGCCGGGCAGCGGCTCCAGCTCAACGCCGACAATCTCGCCCAGGGTGCAATAGCGCGACTCGGGCAGCGCGACAAGGCCGGAAAAGCGCACCTCCCCGGCCGCCTGCAGCATCGTGGCCACCTGCTGCGCCGGGGGCGTGGTCAGCAGCACCGCGCGGAGGTAGCGGGCCGCATGCTCCCGCGCCACGGCATCATCCACCTCTTCCAGGCAGGGGCAGTGGCCGTAGTCGTTCTCGATATCCACCATCTGCCAGATCGCGGCATAGGTATCACGCGCGGCTTGCGCATTCCCCCGGCGCAGCCGCTCGGCGGCCTCGTCCAACAGGGCGAACACCTCCGGCATCAGCGCCTGGAAAGGGCCACAGGCGTCCTCGTCATCCCACCAGTCCTGCGGCTCCGCCTCCGCGATCTCATGCAGCTCGGCCCGCAGGCGCTCCAGGCGCACTCCCAGGGCCCGAAGATCCGCAGGCAAGGCATCACAAGCCCCCGGTTCGGCACAGTGGTACCGGAGCCGATCGAGAAACGCCTGCCGTTGACGGGGGTGCTCCTCCTCCGCCAGGGCGATCAGCAGCCGGCGCAGGTCCTCGGCTGGCCTATCGGCCAGCAGCGCCTGCATTTGCGCATGGAAACTCTGTCGGCTCAGAGGGGGCATTGCCTTTCCTGATAACAATCACTGTGAGTGCCAGCGGCCATCGGGGAGTGCACCCAGAACCGCCATCGCCGCGGGCAATGCCGCGGCGATGGTCGTCTCTTCAGCGGTTCACTCTGTTTGCCACTCGCTAAGCTGCATCCCACACGCCATGGTTCTGCAGGAGATAACTGACCGTTTGAAACGATACCCCATATCGTTCAGCCGTATCCTCGATGAACTCTTCATTGACTGGTTGATTGCTGAGCTCTTCTTCCAGTGAACTGAACGGACACAGGAACTCCTGCGCAAAGGCACGCTGGAATCGCTGCCTCACGGTCTTGCTATCGGTAACCGGTAGCAGCCTGTCGTCGGGGGGGGCCAACAGTTCATCGGCCAGTATTCTCGCCAGCGCAAAGCGCTTGCCTGTCAATCTCTTGCGCTCCAGAGCGATCCTCAAGCCCCGTTCGGTTCTCATCGCCACCGGCAACCCATGCGGCGCCCCGCTCGACTCACTCAACACCTCCTTCGGAAGTTCAAGCAAATCGAGAAGCTGAGCGTCCAGAAGAGGGCCATCCCCCAGATTCCATTGCCGCCTGGCCATACGAGCGGCCTCTGCCGCTCTTCGCCAGGTAGGCTGATTGTGGGGAATGCGCTGTATGGCGCTTCGTAGCGCCTGCTCCTCCGGCGGCGCAGCACCAACGGGAGCACGAGCAGCCGTCAACTCCAGTCTTGCCAATACCTGCAAGCTGTCATGTCGGCCTTCCGCGGCCACCTCACTGACAGCTTCTCGCCCCAAGGTATCGAAGCGCTGTGTCAACTGGGACAGCAAGCCTTCCGGCCCTTCATCGACATCGAAGCCGAGCAGCGCTTCGAGTTTGCGCCAGATGGCAGCATCCGGATTGCGCCTTTCCTCCAGCACTGCATTCCAAAGGTCGATCAGGTCCTGGCGATAACGGCTGATGTCCAGGCGCTCACCCAAGCGGCTCATGAAGCCATCCACGCCACGCTCGAAGGCATCCGCTGTAATACTCTCTTCAAAGCGGGACAGGTAACGCACCGGCATGCCACCGCCTTTCAACTTCGCCGTGGGTTCGCATCGACAGAGAATGAAGTCACCATCGCTGCTGAACATCAGATTCGGCCAGGCAACACCCCCACCAATGGCTGGTAGGCAATGGCTCATCCGCCAATCATGGTCCGGCCGTTGCTGCTCTGGCTCCCAGCGCAGCCGCCACCAGTTGTGGGCCAGCCATTCGCCCAGCAGCTCAAGCGGTGCCACGACACGCTCACGCACCACACCGGTACCCAGGTCCTCTAGCTCAGTAGCCAACTGTCCATTGATAGACAACGACCACTCGGCTTTGCCTGCCTCGGTTCCTGCCGCAGCGGCTGGAAGACACCAGTCGGCTTGGATATGCATTCCGTCAGCCATCATGACCTCGCTGATGCCAGGCATCCAGGATCACTTGCCGCATCGGATCTCCTTCAGGCATAGGGTAGCCATGGTAGGTCCCTTGCTGCGAATTTTCCTATTGGGCCTCCAGTGGTATCCCATCCCGGCTCACTGACCATATATTCTGAGGATAGTCGTTCTTCTCTTGCCGGCTGACAAGGCCACGCCTGGCCCCTGCCTCGATGCCTGTCAAGCTAGTTGGAACATGGAATCAGGCGGCTTCTAACCGCTGATCGCGCTGTACCAGCGGGTCTTCCTGGTCCGGGTTCAGCCAGACCGTCCGGCGCGGTGACCAGTTGCGGGTGGCACCGCTCCACCGACCGGGATGTTGCCGTTTCGCCTCGGCATAGATGGCGTCTCGCCTTGCCAGCACCTCGTTATCCTGGCCGGCATGTCGTTCGCCCGGTGTGACGAACCGAATGGCGCTGTGGCGATGTTCGTGGTTGTACCAATGCACGAAGCCGGTCACCCAGCGCTGCGCCGCTGACAGGCTCTCGTAGCCGTCTATCGGGTAGTCGGGCCGGTACTTGCAGGTCCGAAACAGCGACTCCGAGAAGGCGTTGTCGTTGGAGACGCGGGGGCGGCTGTACGACGGGGTGATGTTCAGTCTCTGCAGTGTCGAGCCCTTCATGGCGGAGCCGTTGTCGGCGTGTAACACCAGCGGCTGGTTGATGCAGCTCTCACGCAGCACGGCGCGCTGGATGACCTCGCTGCTGTTGACCATGGACTCCTGGTCGAAGACCTCGGCATCGACGATCTTGCGGCTGTAGATGTCGACGATCATGTAGAGGTAGTAGAACTGTCCATGCACCTGGGTCGGCAAATACGTCACATCCCAGCTCCAACAGGTATTGGGGCGTGTCACGCGGTGTCGCTGAGGATCGCCCTTGGGGCGTGGGGCACGAGCGCGGCCACGATGGTGCTGTTCGCCATGCTCCCGGAGGATGCGGTAGTAGCTGGACTCTGACGCCACGTAGAGGCCTTCCTCGTCCAGCAGCCGCGGCACGATCTGCCCGGGCGGCAGGCTGGCGAACTCGGGACGATGGCAGATTTCCAGCACCTGCTGACGCTCCTCAGGCGACAGCGCATGGCGTGGAACAGGCCGCACGGCCTGAGGCCGGCGATCCCGATCGCCCCGTACCCAACGACGGTAGGTGTTGGTGCCGATGCCGAGCTCTGCGCACGCGGCCTGCAGGCGGGCTCCTTCGGTGCGCGCCTCGTCGATCAGCTGTACGGCGTCCTGGCGATCTGAAGTGCTGATCATTCGTCCTCGTCCCCCCAGATCGCTCGGGCCTTTTTTCTCAACGCCAGCAGCGCAGCGGTTTCCGCGAGGGCGGCCTCCTTGCGGCGGAGCTCACGTTTGAGTTCCTTGTTCTCCTGGCGCTCTGCCTTGCGGGCTTCACTCTGCTGCTTGGAGGCGGCATCGCTCCGGTCGTTGGCGCCTTCGCAGCTCGCCCGCCAGCGCTGGATCTGCTCAGGATAGAGGCCGCGCTGCCGGCAGTACTCGGCACGCTCGGCCTCACTGAGGGCCGCCGTTTCGAGCACGGCATGGAACTTGTCCTGCGAGCTCCAGCCCTCGGGATCATCGCTCTGGTCAGGCAGGAGACGGCCCGCTTGCCGAGCTTTCTTGCGCCAGTTGTACAGCGTCGCCGCGGAGATGCCTTCTTCCTGGGCCACCTCCGCCACCGTGCGGTTGTGCGGCGGGAGCAGCTTCTTGAGGATGGCTTCTCGGCGCTCGTCGGAGTACTTCATCGGAACCTCGTCACGCCCCACATCGTTCAGAGTCTAACAGCCGCTGAGGTTCCAACTAGCTTGACGGTGGGGGGCCTGCAACAGCTGCAGTGCTACCGTGCGTGTCATGATACCTGCCGTATCGCACAACGTCTTATCCGGCCTCGGTGCAGCGGGCGGGGTCAGCCCGAAATCTCCCGGATTCGACTTGTGTTCGGGGTTGCCGCCATAGCTCACCTGCTCGGCCAGCTCTGCACAGCGCTCATGACACAGCGTATCACGCAACGCTCGCTTCGGATTGAAGACCCCACGGCGCCTTGGCTTCACACCACCCCCTCCCTTGTCACCTACCTCGCCCCGAACCCGGTAAACAGGATCCGCACCGTCTTCAGGCTGATCAGCACGTCGATCCACAGCGAGAAGTGCTTGATGTAGTAGAAGTCGTACTGCAGCTTCTTCGACATGCCGTCCACCTCGGCGGCGTAGCCCTGCTCCACCTGGGCCCAGCCGGTGATGCCCGGGCGCACCACATGGCGGTAGCTGAAGAACGGCACGTCCTGCTCGTACCACTCGGAGAGCGAAGCCGACTCGGGCCGCGGGCCGATGAAACTCATCTCCCCCTTCAGGATGTTGAAGATCTGCGGCAGCTCGTCGATGCGATACTTGCGGATCCACATGCCAACCCGGGTGATCCGCGGGTCATCCTCGGAGATGGTGAAGTCCTCGCCGCTCATGTCGTGATACATGCTGCGGAACTTGTACATCAGGAAGGGCCGCTGGCGATAGCCCATGCGCGGCTGCAGGAACAGCACCGGCCCGGGGCTGTCGCGCTTGATCAGGATGGCCACCACCGCCATCAGTGGCAGCAGCAGCGGCAGCAGCAGCAAGGCCCCGAGGAGATCCACCACTCGCTTGAAGCCGACATATGCCAACGAGGGCAGCAGGCTGCCGAACTCGTTCTCGGAAAGGCGATCGATCTGCACGCGGCCGGAGAGCGACTCCGATATCTGCCGAACGTGGTAGACGGGGATATGACTCAACGTGCAGCGGGCCAGGAACCGCTCCCACTCGGGGGGGAGATCAGTGGCGCGCAGGTCGGCGACCACGCCATCGTAGCGCACGCCCTCCAGATCGGTGGAATCCAGCATCCTGAGATCCACCTGCCGGGAGCCCAGCAGTCGCTTGGTATCGCCGAACGGCACCAGCGCCAGCTTCAGCCTGCGGAAGCGCCGGCCGATGAAGTACCCCACGAAGAACCACGCCAGGCTGACCAGGTAGCCCCCGAAAAGCACCTGGCGCGTGTAGCCCTCGCGGGTGAAGAACAGTATCGCCACCGCGATCAGGAAGGCGATCGATACCGTGGGCATGATGTAGGCGGCCAACTGGGCCCCCGGGAAGCGCGCCATGCGCCGCAACGTGAGTGCCGACGCCACGAAGGCCAGAGCGATGGCGATGATGGTGTTGGTGCGCACGTCCGGCAGGTAGTGCCAGAATCCCCAGCCCCAACGTTCCAGCGAGGGCAGGCCGATGACCAGGGGCAGGCCCACCAGCAGGTGAACCCCCAGGCCCAGCAACAGGACCTCATACCACCGGGAGTGGCGGCGCTCGTACTCACGCTTCATTCGTTACCAGTGCCAGTATGTCGGTGGCCATCTCATCCATGATCCGGTCTCGGCGCCATTTCGCCACGAAGGCCGGCCGCGGGCGTGAGTGTATCTCAAGTCGTTCCAGTGCCGCGAGCGCCCCCTCCACGTCGCAGGGGGGGAACACCGCCGCATTGTCGATCTCGTGCTCCACGAAGCTGGCGGGGTACCCGGCCACACCGGCCCAGATCGGCTTGCCGGTCGCCGCGTACTCGAACAGCTTGGAGGGCAGCACGCGGGTAAAGGAGGGAATGTCATCCAGATGCAGGAACAGCACATCGGCATGCCGGTACCTGTCGAGCAGCTGCTCCCTGGGCAGTGGGGCTTGCAGCTCCACATTGGTGACACCGCGCTCCTCCAGTGCCTGCTCGAGGCTGGCACGAGCGCCACCATCGCCGATCACCAGGAACTCGGCTCGTCCAGCCAGCCGGGCCGCCAGCCCCGGCAGAATATGCTCCAGCCCCTGGCCGGCCCCCAGGTTGCCGGCATATAGCACCTTCAAGGGCCCACCCGCCGGCGGTTGGTCGGCAGGCGTGAACCTGCCCTGCTCCACCGCCTCGACGAACAGCGAATCGATCCCGTTGGTATGCCAGGTGAACTGCTGGCGTGGGTAGCGAGAGGCGAAATAGGATTCGAACCCCCGCGAGACCAGGTTCACCCGGTCAGCACGACCCAGCGCCCAACGCTCGAGCCTGGCGAATACCGGAGCCAGCAGCCGCCCAGTGCCCAGCGGTAACACATGGGGCAGGTTGTCGACGAAGACGTCGCGAATATCCTGATGGAGTCGAGCCGTACTGCGCCCTGCCACCCAACGCCCCAGCACGGAGGTCATCAGCCGCGACGAACTGGCGATCACCACGTCGTAGTCCTGCCCATTAATGAGCTGGCGAACCTGAAGTGCATAGGAAGCAAACGCCCGGGCCTGCGAGACCATACCGCGCCCACCACCCGAGACTGCGCACCGGTTAATGGTCACCCTGCCATCCACGGTAACAGACTGGCACGAGTCCTTCCCACCCTCCTTGAAGCGATTTGGGAGAGTAGTGATGACCTGCAGCTCACTTCCTTCGGGAAGCCGATGTTCCAGCGCTCTCACCAAGGCCTCAGCGCGAAAGGCACCAGCGCTAATATCTGAAGGATAATAAAAACTTAACAACAAGACCTTAATTGGCTTTACATAACTAGACAATAGCGGGCCTAAATAGTCAAAGATAACGATTAAGAGCGGAAGCAGCTTGAGCAGCCCCAGTTAAGGCAACAGGAGGATTCTTTATAACTTCAATTAACTCATCAGCATAATTCAAAAAAAGACCTTCATCCAAAACACTACGGGATATTTTGACAGCATTAGCTACACGGTGAACCCAAGTGGTCAGAGATGTCACGTCTGGCCAGCCACTCCTCTCTACGTACAATATTGAAGTACCAGCTGCTGCAGCCTCAACAAACATACCATAGCCTGGCTTGGTAATTAGAATTTCGCATGTTGCGATTAAATCAACGTATAGAAACGGCAAATCTTGAGCGATAAAGCTGTTGGGGATTTGTCCGTGAGAAATTTCCGGTATCAGATAATAAACTTCCCTACCATGCCATTGTTGAGGCCAGCGAGCCAAGTTCAACGGTTGATCAAAGCCACCCATTCCCACCAAAATTAGACAAGACGTCTCTTCAATGTCAAGATATTTCTTAAGTTGAATATTACGATCACATCCCATACGCCCCACAGGACCTATACGCTTTATGTTATTTAGCCACGGCATCACCATTCCCGGCTCTGGCACCAAAAACTCATTTGCACCTTGATATATTCTTCTCACCATATCAATCCAGAGCTTCTGCCTTGGAAAATAGTGATGGATTACATCAGCCCAGTTAAGTGAACACATCGCAACAGACGGTATACCAACTTCCTGAGCAGCAGCCAAAGGCAGGTACGGAACATCTGATAAAACGAGCGAAATATTATAATCCACAAGGTCTTGAGACAAATTATCAATTCTTGAATTCCAGCCTCTGTGTAATTCTCTATAGCTACAAAGACTAGCGCTCCAGTCAACATTCAGTGCATCACGCATTCGCATACCCACGTCATGCTCACCATAAACATGATGAAAAGGGATATTAATCCAATCTTCAAGAACTGGGTAAGGCAAGGGCGTGAAAACAGTAAGAGACAAGTCAGGTGACATAAAATACAATTCATCAAGAACAGCGCTTACTTGACTCAAATGACCCAGACCATGACCTGAAATAAATACTCCCAACATTCAAAAGCGCTCATTAAGCCCAACAAAGGAAACGAAAAAACGAGCAACCAAAAGGCCTTTCATAAAAATTTGCTAAAACTCATATCAGTCCGCCACAAGACAACCTGTATACATCAATGAGTATCTTGCTTTCATTTTCCCAGTTGAATTCTTTAAAAAAAGCCTCACCTTCATTTGACAAAATTTCTCTATAAATATCATCATCATGGAGTAATTGCAAGGCCCCATAGAGCTCAACGGTATTATCAGGTTGTATCCATACCCCCCCTTTCCCTCTTACAAAAGACCTCCAACATTCAAA
Source organism: Halomonas terrestris (assembly GCF_049166755.1). NCBI lineage: Bacteria > Pseudomonadati > Pseudomonadota > Gammaproteobacteria > Oceanospirillales > Halomonadaceae > Halomonas > Halomonas terrestris. The sequence goes on from NZ_JBMHFZ010000027.1 coordinate 10,585, forward strand.
GTCGCTTGCAACGAATGGCAGCCGCCAAGCCATATATTCGAATAGCTTACTAGGCCTAGCTGATGAATGATCGCCTACATCAGCCAGTATGGCTAAACCAACATCCGCCTTTGCCATGTGCGCGTAAACGACCTCCTGGGTTTGCAAACCCATATAGTCAACAAATGACCAGCTAGCTAGCTTTTTTGCTTCATCAAGACAGGGAGATAATTCGGGACCAATAAGCCACAAGCGCGTTGGAATATTATTATCGTTTAACTTTTTTACGACTTCCAGCATGACAAATAACCCTCTGTCCCTAGATACACCCCCAGCATATAACAGATAATAAACTGCAGGATCTTTATTAAGACCTGCAGTTAATGACTCGACTTTACTCTTGACTCGCGCAGGGATGAAAGGAGCGTTTCTGAGCAGATAGGTACGTTTGGAAAAGCGCACCAGTTGATTTTCCTGGGTTACAAATGTCCCGTCTACGAGGTAACTCAGAAGCCGCTCTGATGACGAAACAAACAAGCCAATCGGTTTACGAAGATAACAAGGAATCCATCCGCGCGAAAGCAAGCGCCTTGAGTAGTCTTCATGTGTATCGTAGAAGACATGCTTCCCCAACATACGTAAGAAAAACGCTAAAGGAATCATGTCGGGATTGTGTAAATGGTAGATATCTGCTCGAAAGCGAATTGCAATCCAAAGCACCATAGGCAGCTTCAGAAAGCGTTTTAGACGCCCCTTTGCAGAAGGAGCACTAATATATCTCACACCGTTTCTCGAGACCGGGTGCTCGCATTGCATCAACGCTGTTACCGAGTATCCTTCCTGAGCGAGAACCTCTGCTTCCCTGACAACACGGTTCCCCCAGTTTCTGTGTACCGGAGCAACCACCAGAACTCTGGTTGACCTTTTCAATCAATGCATCCCGTTATTAAAACTAATACAAGTGGTTGCAGTCAACAGTCAATGGACGTTGCTATCCAACTCCTGCTCTGACTCCTGTTGCACCACAAAGTCCTCAAGCGTCTTCCACAATTGTGTTGCTGTTTGAACTGACACTTCTAGCCTTTGATTCTTGACATGCTGCTCAAGCTCGTATGTCAGCGCCGCCAGCACCAGATGCTCGGATGGATAATTACGCAGCAACTCTCGATGATTACAGGCATGTTGGTGGGCCTGAATTAATTGTTCAAGAGCCTTGTCCCCCACTGGCCACCCCGCACCAGCCGGCTCCAAGCTCCACTTTTCCCAGTGTAGCAAACACAAGCTCCCAGAGGGCTCAGCTTGCCACAACGCACCGGGCTTTACTGATGGATTGTGGATAACGAGAGGCAATGCGCTCAGAAGATCGCGTAAATCCTGCCAATACCGCCTCAGTCCCTCAAGGGCCTGCGCTTGCTTCGATGTGACGACCGCTACTGCAAGTCGCTCCAACCAGACAAGACTCATCCTCTGAGGCAGAGTCGACATGGACCGAAGATAACGCGCCATCAAGGGACTTTGCATTTCTACTAACAGCAATTGAGAATACACCCGGACGAGTCCAGAACGATGATGCCGCCCAGTTACTACTTTTCCCGGCTCAAGCCGGTATACGCCACAGGGAAAAGAGTCAAACTTTGATGCCCCCAGAAAATCAGGGGCTGGAAGGTCCTTGGGCGCATCCGCAAGCAATGTTGCCTCATGCTGGGCCGCGCCTGCGCGTTTATGTGCATACAACTTCAACAGCAATACAGAGGCATCCTCCCGATAAGTAAACACGCCTATGTCAGGGGTGGCCGGCTGCAGCCATTTCAACGCATTGCCGACCTCCTCCTGCTCAGGCGTATCAACATCGCAAAACTCCTGCATAAGTGGTGCAGTCCATTTACCCCGTTCTCCGGGAGCCAAGTGTTGCCAAAATGACCCCGGCTGGTCCGCAACTACTCTCAACAAAGGGCGCCCATGAAAAAAAATTGCATCCAGCTTTTCGCGCTGGCTATAAAGACGGTACAACCCTCCTACCCCTGCGGCAACGCGACCGAAGGACTGACGCCCTGCAAGAATCGAGAGGATGGCCACAAGAATTCCGGGGGGTTGAAGCAAGACAAAATCAACAACCAGGTACCCGAATACTGTAAAAAAACCTAGTGCACTGAGGTTGCCCATGAAACCGTTCAGGTTAGAGCTAACCCAGTCGCGTGCGCCTTCACTACGCGAGCAACAAGCCAGCACCAGCATGGCTGTTAAAGCCAGATAGCCACTCATGACCATTGCCATTTCAGGGTATAACCACGCCAAGGTGATCAGTGCCAGCAGGCAGAACACCAGCCCTGCCAAGGCTCTGGCAAACCCTTGGTAGGCTCCCTCGGCAATTTGATTCTGATTCTCAAACAGCACCAGCTTCTGGCTGCGCTCCATGAGCAAGTGGGCCGCGCCAGTAGTAACCCAGTCAATCAGACGCTCGGAGAGCGCATGAGCCAAGAAGAAGCCCACCGTTGCTACCCCTAGCAACACCACCAAGAGATCACGATCAAACTGGGCGAATGATGGCGGAAAGTAACGGGGCATCCCTTCAGACCCAAGCAAAATTACAATCTTAAGGGGCAAGAAAAAAGCCAACAGATGGGAAACCTGTGAAAACAAAGTCAGTAGCACGACGAGCAACGTCCTAAAGGGCACCACGTAAGCGAACTTGGCACCCAAGGAAACCAGCCAGCGTCCGGCTTTTACCTCATAAACAGTCAAGAGAAAATCACTCCAAAAAATACCCCGGAACTAGAAGCGGGCTCGTGTGAGAAACGATATTTTTTGCCATTATTCTAGCTATATTCCCTTACCAATAAAACCAATAACACTGATCTTTAAAAAACCAAACAACTTATAAAAACATCCACTCGTAATCCGTGCCCTCAAAAGCAGAAACCAGCTCATTATAATTATTCAATCGATCAGATTTCGACTTAGATTCTTGCTTTTCGATTGCCTTATCGATTTGTTGGACAGGCACACCCAGAAAGCGTTGTATGTCACCAGTTCTCTCAAACCAATCTACCACCAAGTCTTCATAATAGACATGAAGGTATGGGTTGTTCGAAAAACGCTTTGACAACTGTGCCTCTATTTTATATTCGTTTTTGATTCGCTCTCGCCACCAGCTCACGGGAAAGTCTAATTGATGTAGTTCATACTCATTGCTTTCTGAGTGCTTTAGAAAAGAACCTGTCGCATTTGCAACTTCAAGACTAATCAACCTATCAACTTTATTTCTTCTTTCCAAATGAATCACTTTTACTTTTTCTTTAACCAGATAGCGCCACACGGATTTGGCAGGCTTTTTGGTTGCCTGGTGCGCGAAAAGTTTGAATCCGGCAGCCACAATAGAACTCTTTTTAAACTGATTCTCATAATACTGATGAGCCCGGCTTGCACCATCAAAATCAAAAACATCATTATAAACATTCTTATTATACAACTCTCCTACTACACTCACAAAATTATTCTGCTTAAGTGAAAACTTTAACAAATTACTACCGCAACGCCCCTGACCCACAATAACGAACGGTTGTGCTTCACGTTTATTCACAAAGACCTCCTGAAAAAATCGATCGAGAATTAAAAACTACCACTGGGAAAAAACTGGGACACCTTATTGATGCGCCTTTCCAGCGATTCTCTTCCCATTGGTATGTGCTTGGGAAAAGTCCTCAATCACCGACTGATAGATACGCTCACAGTTTCTGCCATCGCGGTAGGTGAACAGCTTTGTTAGCCGCTCACGCTTATCTTTTGCCATCTCGCAGCCATTTTCGAGGCATTGCTGTAACTGCTCAAGCAAGGATTCCTCGGTAGTAACCAGTTCAAGAGCCAGGTCACGCTCATAATCAAGGTGCGGCGGCCCCGGTGGCTGGGCTTCCCACTCATAGCGGTCAAACATATAACCCAGCACTGGCTTTTCCTGATAAAAGAAATCATACATCACACTCGAATAATCGGTGATCAGCAAATCCGCCTCGCGAATCAGATGATGAAGCGGTTGATCCAGGTCGCGTATGACATGAACCCGGGGGGAGCTTTTATCAAACTCTTCAATGAAGTGCATCATGTTGAAATGGGGCCGGAAATACAGCTCCATATCGTATTGGTCCAACAACTTCGCCAATCGCGAGCTGGTAATGAAGCTATTCCAGGCGTAATAGTAGCGGCTTGCATTGATCTGGTCCTGTCCACGGAGCCAGCGACGCCAGGTGGGTGCGACCAGAATCTTACGGGAACGCTCTGTGCCGCGGCAACTAGGCAGAGCATCCAGGCGGGCTATGCCGGTCAGCTTAACTTGGTCGGGGGTGAACCCATAATGCTCGCTGAAGAAAGACTTTTCGAAACCATTGGAGGCAATCACCTGAGAAAAATAAGGGTAATTTGCCTTGGTGTAGGTCATGGTCTTGTTACCAGCCACACCGTGCTGCAGGAATACGTTCAGCGTCTTGCGGCGAAGGCGCGGAAAAGCTTCTGCCGGGTAGTTCATGCCCCTGAAGCTGTCTGTGGACAGCATTACGGTGGCACGCCACAGCAACCACGCGTGTTTCCATGAGTATTGCGGTACAACATTACCCAAAGGCGCTACGATGTTCCAATGTGGCGAATTACGATTGAGCACATAGAACACGGGAAGCTTCGGATGTATTTCCCGAAGGTACTTGAAGAAAAAGTAACCGTTGTCCTCGGCGCTGCTGGCAACCCGCTCATCCATCAGCCAGATGTCTTCGTTTGGCTGCAGCGTGCCAGCCAACTTGGCGAACGGCGCGACCGCAAAATACTTGAGCATCGGAAGTCCCTTGACCCTGGAAGCCAGCCTCAAGACCTTCGCAGCCGCCAGACTGAGGCGGGAAGCCACGAGAAATACCCGAGAATTCTGAATCTGCTGGACCTTTTCAAACCGCGCGAGTCCCTGAAACTGCATCCGCATCATGGGGTCAAGAAGCTGCGCCTTGACAGCTTCCGACTCCAGCAAGGCAAGATAACGGGGATTACGTGGGGCATTTTCATAGGCGATAAGGGCATCGTACTCGTGCCCGCTAAGCATGATGATGCGTACCTGCTCCCGGAGGGAATAATCCTCTTCAGACCGCATGTCTTCCGACGTCAACCGGGTTACAAGGCGTCCAACAATCCGGAAAATCTGTAACTGCTCATCGTAAGGGGATTGCCTGATCACCTTCAGGAAGCGGTTGCCTACAAGCTTTCTGACTTCGGAACGCAAAAGACGCTGATAAATAGCCTGGGCCTGGTGGTAGGTAAATGCCTCCGAAAGACCCTCCGTGACCGACACCCGATCCTCGAAAAACTGAGAGGATATGCGGCTCGTTCGGGAGTCATCACGCCCGCGATAGTTATAAACCACCTCCGGCAAGATGGTGATCGCTTCGCAGTTCAGATACATCCTGGCCATAAAATCCAGGTCTTCACCAGCCGTACCTTCCGGAAAGCGAATGCTGTGCATCTCCAAAGTTTCGCGACGGATAAGCCGGTTACAGGCACTGATATCCTGTATCAGGGTAGGCATCTCATGAATCGTGGTTCGTTCAATCAGGCGATTGAACTCCCGCTGATGCACAGGGACGCCAACCCAAGTGCGCCAATGGCTAAAAGACTGCTGAATCCCGCACACCATATCACTGCCATACTGTTCCGCAGCGTTGACCATACGCTTTAATGAATCAGCTGGTAGCGTGTCATCCGAGTCCAGAAACGAAACATAGCGACCCCTGGCATACTCCAACGCCAGATTGCGTGCAGCACCTTGCCGCTTTCGCTGCTGGTTGAAGACGTGAACGTTCGAATGTTTACCCGCGAATTCTTCGGCAATCTCAAGACTGCCATCTGTCGACCCGTCGTCGACAATCAGCACCTCCACCTCTCGCAAGGTTTGGTTCAGAGCGGAATCAATGGACTCTCGGAGATAGGTTTCGGTATTGAAGACTGGAATAATTACCGAAACCAGAGGTTCTGTAGTTACTGGATTTATCACTGTCACTCGACTTTTGATTTGATATTTAATCAATACTGCGAAGAAGCTACTTCACGCACAATGTCCAATTTGAAAATTTACTTTACTTAGGGAACCACTGATCAATTCGGTTCTTAGGGAACCACTGATCAATTCGGTTCTTAGAGGCTGAGTGGCTCAGAGTGACTCAATCATCGCGTCAGCGATCATTTTCTGACCACTTCAGGTCGTCGGTTTTCCCTGACAGCGGGGTTATCCGGCTGCCAGGCCAGATTCAGGGCGTACTGGCCCCATCAACTTGGCCCTCGCATCGTGTCGCCAGCACCAGGTTAGCCAGCCCGAACAGGCTGAAGAGTTGCGCCTGGTTCTTGGCCAACCCCTTGTAGCGCACCTTCCGGTAGCCGAAGAGGTTCTTGATGACATGAAACGGGTGCTCGACCTTGGCGCGGATGCTGGCCTTGGCCTTCTCGATCGCCAGCAGCATCGTTTTCATTGGGCTGTCGTCCATCTTCTTGATGGCGCCGCGTTTGGCGGCCACACAGCACTTGGAATCCGGGGCATCCTTCTCTTCGCCGAGATGCTTCCACATGCCGGTGTAGCCCGCGTCGCCGTATACCCGTTTGTCATCCTCCCGGACCAGAGCGCCGGCCATGGTGACATCGGCGACGTTGGCCGAGGTCGCGGCGACACTGTGAGTCAGTCCGGTGACGGCATCGACGCCGATATGGGCCTTCATCCCGAAGTACCACTGGTTGCCCTTCTTGGTCTGTTTCATCTCCGGATCGCGCTGCTTGGCCTTGTTCTTGGTGGAAGGGGCGGCTGCCACGATGGTGGCGTCGACGATCGTGCCCTCGCGCATGAACAGCCCTTTCTCGGCCAGGTGAGCATTGATCTCCTCGAAGATTCGCTGGGTCAGCGCATGCTTCTCCAGCAGATGACGGAAGCGCAGCAGCGTGGTCGCGTCCGGCACGCTCTCGATGGCCAAATCGATACCCACGAAATCGCGCATCGCCTGGCTATCGTAGATGGCATCTTCAAGTGCCTCGTCGGCGAGCGCATACCACTGTTGCAGGAAGTAGATCCGCAGCATGCGCTCCAGGCCGATAGGCGGACGGCCGCGCTTGCCCGCTGCATTCGGGAAGTAAGACGGCGACAGCACGTCGATGAGCCGTTGCCAAGGCACCAGCGCTTCCATCTGGGCCAGGAACCGCTCGCGGCGGGTCACCTTCTTCTTGTTCTGGTGCTCTGCCTGGGCGAAAGAGATCTGCTTCATCGGATGGCTCGGTCAGGTGGTGACAGGGTAGCCAGATTTTACCCCGCCGACGGCTGTCAGGCAGCTGTGGCGGGATTTATGCAGCGTTTCCTTAGAGGGTGTTTACAAATTTTTCAGGCCGTGTGGGTTAATCGGTTGAGCAACTGGCGGCCAGCCGCCAGCCATACCCAGGCTTCGGAGACTTCAACACGTCGATCATGGTGCATCACCAGCCGACGTGCCTTTTCGATCCAGGCATGGGTACGCTCGACGACCCACCGTTTCGGGAGGACAGTGAAGCCCTTGGCATCCGGCTGCCGTGTGAAGAGGTCTCCCTGGTTCGGTGTACACCACCGGCCCACGTTGGCATTGGCAGGATGGCGCACGACCTCTACCGTAATGCCGTGCTGTTGGTTGATCGTCTGCGCACAGCGTCCCGCATATCCAGTATCGACAAAAACTGTTGATATACCTGCATATTTTTCCATCCCATTTGCCATGACAGGGTGTGCGCCGTCGCGGTCTTGCACGCTGGCGGCCGTCACGCTCACAGCGAGCACCAGCCCCAGAGTATCGACGAGGACGTGACACTTACGACCTTTGATCTTCTTCCCGGCGTCGTAGCCACTGGTTCCGCCTTGTGGCGAATGCCGCGTCGACTGGGCATCCAGAATGGCGGCACTGGGCATCGGGTCACGCCCTTCACGCTCACGCCATTGAGCGCGCAAGCGGTCGTGCATCTGCTCAAACTTGCCCTGTTCGCTCCAGCGTCGAAAGATGCGATACACGGTCTGCCAGGGTGGAAAGTCCTGTGGCAACATCCGCCACGAGCAACCACTGCGGACCACATAGCAGCACGCATCGACCAACAAGCGCCGGGGGTAACGAGGCGGTGTGCCACGATGGCCATCGCCATCAAAGATGTCGGCCACTAACTTCCATTCGGCATCGGTCAGGCAACTGGGATAGCGTTGTTCTGGTGCCTGCTGTCGGTGGCGGTCCTGATAGCCGTACCGCGCAGGCGACTCTGCCTCAGGCGGCGGGTCACCGTTGTCAGAAGACTCATCGGGAGCGCCCTTGTGGCGCGTGATACCTGCCTCCTGAAGCGCCTTGCTCAGGGTGCCGATATACAGCGATATCCCGGTCCTGTCGGCGAGCGCATCGCGAATTTCAGTGAGAGTCGCCAGCGGTTTGTCGGTGACGATCTCACGCAGTACCGGCAGGTGTTCAGGCTTGACCTTCTTGGGGCGACCTCGGCGCGCCATGATTGCTGCTCCCGATCATGAGGGGGGTGATAGCAATCAATTATATACCATTTTGTAAACACCCTCTTAGGTTGAGCGACGGCCGCTCAGAAACATCAAGGATAATTTAAGCAATCGAAAAGGTGCCTTCAAGGTATTTACTCCAGGTTTTTTGATGGCATTTACAATTATCAAGCCGATTTTATAAGCATAAGACTGCTGTGTAACTTTTAGGCTATGACGAGCTTTTTCCAGTTGCTGATCCTTCTTCTTAATTTTACATGAAGAAGAAACACATAGGGCTTCCGCTCGTTTTAATTTATTTTTATAGCTCGACAACAGCTCATTTTTTTCTTTTTCTAAAGCATTTAACCTCAAAGATGCTGAAGATAGCTGAGCTTTTAACGCTTCAGAATTCTCTAAATATCTATTTGATAAATCAACCAATTGTCTATTGTTTTCGATGTACTCTTTAAGACTTTTTTGGTCAACATCACTCTTGGTAGCGGTTAAACGCAAATTCTTTTTATGCAGTTCTTGCGCAACTAGCCACCATCCAGAAAACGCATTCATTGCGCTTTCGCATTCACTCACAACTCGCATTAACTCAGTGCGGTCGAATTCGAAACCAGAGCAATTATATAGTGACTGGTATAGCCTTTTTACAAATGGACTCTCATAAACTTCATTGGAATATTGTGACCGGTTCAAATTTTCTGCCACCGTTCTGTCCAAAACAGATTTAATTTCCTCTAAAGAGGTAACGGGTAACTTAAGATAAGAAACTAGCTGACACGCCAATTCTAAATAGGATTCTCCAAACCAGTGCTCGTAATGTACTATAAAGCAATTGCCACCAGTGTGACGCAACGAGTCACATATTCGTGTCAGCCAAATCAACTCCGCCAACCGAGGGCTTATTGCATAATTTTTAACAAAAGACGCGATAACCGCAGAAGGCTCTCGAATAGCCAAAACATACCGAGGAGTCACTTTTTCAACATTAAATGTCCTAATCCAGAACGGCAATAAACTCGCTGTCTTTGGATCCTTGAAACCCCACTTTCCATTAGCATCATTTACCCTATTGTTTATAACAGCTCTAGCCCTTTTAAAATATGGGCGAATGCCTGGGGCTGTAACAAAATCTGATCTAACTGGTAAATTAGGACTGCATCCTAGGTGATTATAAACATCTAGATTTAATTTATTAACATCCCGATCTTCAAAATCACCATTAGGATTCTGATCACCCGTCACCTCAACATTATCTACACTTCTCAAACCAAGATTTGAGAGCAGCTCTGTCAACAGTGAAGTACCAGACCGTCCAGGACCAACAATAACGACTAGCTCTTTATGACCATCATCACTCATCATAATTCAGCCTTAATTAGATCGATATGTGACCGCAACTCATTAATGTCGTTGCATCTCGGCAGAAATATTTTCGCGTCTTTCAGATTACCGTTTCTAGCTATCTCTGCATCAATCATTAGCTTTTGCAATTTTCTTTTATGATAAACCACACTTTTAGAAGAATCCCAGAGCGGAGGAACTGAGCCATCATCTAATGAGTTAATAAACTCAACATCCATCATTAATTCGGAATATTGCTCTAGCGGGACTTCTTGCATATTTTCTTTTAACCAAGCAGATATTAAACGTCCATACTCAGAAAAACTCCAGTCATAAGAACAAGCTAATAATGTTCTCCCACCATCTTCCAAAAGCATTCGGTCATAATATGTGTTATTCGAAAGTTGTTTTTGCGGTTTTAGCCAATTTGCTTCTCGATTAATAGATATCAACGGAATACCTTGCTCCCGAGCTTTGACAGAAAAGGTCAAATCACACATAACTTTTGGATAAAAGTCGGAAAACTTCAAATCTATACATTTTCTGTGAAACGCGAGACATCCGGTCCCTACTAAGGTTACAAACCTGTCATTATCTAGTCTTTTCTTTAAACCAAAAACTTCAGTTCTTTCAAAATACCAAGTTAATGGGCTGGCAAATATAGAACCGTGGACGCAAACGGCGACCGTGTCATTATACTTCTTCAAAGCTTTAATCATTCGAGCGACATAATCGCCGGGATAAATAATATCGTCATCAATAGTAAATACGTAACCATCACTAACCTGGTCAATCCAATAAAATTTTCCGGCAGCCCCCAAATCCTCAAACTCTTTGCTAAGAACTGCCGTTATCTTAGGATGATCCAGAAATTCAGGAACAGATTCGTAACCGTTAAGATAGATATAGATTTTGTCTACTTGAGTTATAACGGAAAGCAATGTTCTATGAAGCTGATTAACTCGTTCAGGAATCGAAGCAAGTGCCATGGTAATTTGGTCGCGCCCTTGTCTCGAACCTAAGTACTTTTCAAATTTCTCGAACGCGCTCCTAGAATACCAATAATCACAAATGCTGCTCAACGAACTCCCTGTTTCTTCACATTTTTCTCTAAACTCAGCATTGGACACTCGCCATGTGTGATTGTTTGTATTTTCCTGGCGAATCGCTACTAAATTTGATAGATCGTGAAGGCATACTGTCAAATCTTCACTTTTAGCTGCTAATAAAAGTGAAGTATCAGCCGCACCATAGCAGTTCACATCAAAATCAATCTCACGCAATACTGTTGCTTTTCCACCTATCGAGTTACCCCCGACCCATAACTTGCCAGGCATTAACTCCGAAGACTTAAAATTAACATCGATCGGGCATTTGCTTTTTCTTCTATATAATGAGTCATCGCCCTCAAAGGCAATATAACAAGGTGGCTTCCCAAACAAATCAGCATCTACTGCATGCTGGCCTAACACTAGGTCTGTCAAGTAATGGCGCCCGTAGACGTCATCATCATCCATTTTAAAAACCAACTCCCCCCTCGCAGCACTTAATCCAATCTTTAAGCAAGTCCCTGTATATTCATGGTTGGGTACGCGAACTGCTATAATATCTTTACGATTTTCAGTTATGTCGCGAACTCTATCTGGCAGCGGACTACTGGAGTTTATTATTATTATCAGCTCTTTATTTTTATAGTCTTGCGAATCAAAGCATTGAATTAAAGAGGCTAATTTACCCAACCGGAAAGTCGGTGCAATTACGCTAACGAGCGGATCATTGTGATAATCGAAATTTAACCCGACTGTTTTGTAGATTTTTTTTAGCCGATTTGCAAATGTATGCTCAGAACAAACCTTGCGCCAGTAAATTTTTGCCAACTCGGTTTGCTGCATTTTTGGCATTTGTAGGATTTTCGCTGCTGCATCGATTAACCCCAAATCATTACCGCACTCTAACTGGATACCACACAATAATCCAGCTTGATCTGCGTATCCAGCATAGAGCGGTATTACTTTACTAGCAGTCGCCTCCAATATCATTCTTTGCTGGGACATCGCTGATTGAGTTTTGTTCGGAATGATAATCTCAGCTAAGGTATTTTTTAGAATACTATTTCGTTCAGCGTAACTAACCGAACCCAAAATCCGAGACAAAGGCAAGCCGAGCTCATTCGCTTTTGATCGAAGTACGCGATCTTGAGAATCAATTAAATATGATTTAGAGAAAAAATCAGTTTTCAGAACGCGAAAATGATCGGGGTGTCGGTGAACTTGTGCGGCACCATCAATTATAAAATCAAATTCGTCATTATTTTCCTTTGAATCATAACGACGGAAAGGATTAGAAAATCTCGGATTTACAGCTAGCGGCAGATGCTTTCCATTCTGTGGCGAATATAGATCTACCTGCCGCTTATCAGCAAAAAAAAACGTAGTCAAATGATTTTGAAATCCCTGAGAAGTAGTCGCTTGATTCAATCCCTTGCGTATCCCAAAACAAAGTCGGTATTGATAAGTTTTTGCAAAGCGATAGCACCTCTAGAATTATTTCATGTTTGTATGAGGTTTTATTCAGCGCTCCATCCCAGCAGCCTGCTGAGAACGAGAAAGCGGATTCAACAATGAGAACATCAGGACAACCTCCTTTGATAAAGGCCTCATAGTTATCAATAGTTAATCGTAGAACTTTTACCTCAGTTGAAAGATTTCTATGAAGCCATCTGCTTCCAATTAATCCAATTGTGTGATCGGTACGTGGCTGAACTTGTCCAAGGGTCTCGGGATCATCTCCCCAAAAAATAGTCCTACTATCCAAGTCACTTAAATAGTCCATTGGAATTAATTTCGACATCTGCCCTCTCACCTATACTATACCGCCACACAATCGGAAATTAATTAAATCTATGACATGCTAGCTACAGCTACCACTTAACGCCTTTAAATATGACGTCCTTACGGATGTTGTCTTTATACTTTTTCACCACCTTGAACATTCCTGCCATAACGTCTTCCGTCAGGTAGTGTGGTTTCACGCCAAGCTCAATCAGCCCCTGATAGGTCGGGTTGTAGTAGTGCTCTTCGGCTTCTTTCCGGGGATTTTCAAGATGGTCCACCTGCACGTCATAGCCAAGCTGCTGGCCTACACGCTGGGTCATTTCCGCCAGCTCGTTGGCCGAGAAGGTTTCCATAATCTGGTTAAAGATACGCAGCTCACCTTTTTCAGCCGGGCTTTTCTCTGATTGATGAATACACTGCAGGGTGTCCTTGATGTTCAGGTAACCCCGAGTCTGGCCGCCTTTGCCATAGACAGTCAGTGGGTAATCCACCACAGCCTGCACGATGAAGCGGTTTACGATGGTGCCGAACACTTCGTCGTAGTTGAAGATCGTGCTCAGGCGGGGGTCGACGGCGGCTTCTTCCGTCTCAATACCGTATACCGGCCCCTGCATCAGGTCAGTGACCTTCAGGTCCCACATGCGTACGCCAAACCAGAGAAGGTCGGTATCCATGACCTTGGTGGTGTGGTAGATCGAGCCGGCTGCACGGGGAAACAGGAACTTGCCCTTACGCCCCTTATGCTCGATTTCAATCCAGCCTTCTTCAATGTCGATGTTCGGGGTGCCATACTCGCCCATGGTGCCCAACTTGATGATGTGGGTGTCCCGGGAGAAATCCCGCACTGCAAACATAAGGTTGTTAGTAACCCGTAAGTTGTTGACGAGAGTCAGGTCTGCGTGGGCGTAGTCGATCAGAGAGAAAGGCGCGGACGGCTGCTCCGCGTAATGGACGACGGTTTCCGGAATGCCGGTGAACTTCGGGTTAACACACCAATTGTATTTAACACTGCCATCGAACAGGGAGCGCATTACCTGGGGTTCAGCCAGGTCACCAATAACGACCTTGATCTCATGGCCGGTTTTTTCGTGCCATATTTTTGCCCGCTCCATGAGAGTTGGCACGGGGTACAGCATACCAACGTCTAGGTCCTGGCAGTTGTTGCGACGCAGGTAATTGTCTACCACCGTTACTTCATAGCCTCGGGCCGAGAAGTACATAGCCGTCGGCCAACCCAGATAACCATCACCACCAAGAATGAGAACGTGCATAATAAACTCCAATCAGTTGCTACTCTTCCCGCATACGAGCTTTGGGAAATGAATAATTTAGACAATTAGTTTAAATCAGACGATTGTCTCTTAGGAACTGTGACAACTCGTCATGAGTCAGCGCCGGCTCATTGGCCGAATTGTAAGGATTTGTTACCTCGTTCGATAGCACTCCGTCGTATGAGTAATCAATGTCGGTAAAGCGTTTCATAATGGCCGGCTTGATCACGAAATAACGCTCAAGCTCAATAGCGCGACCAGTTTCTTCGCCAGTCATAAGTTCTTCGTAAAGCTTTTCACCGGGCTTTACGCCAATCTCCTGAATCTCAACCCGCTCCGGGTCCCGTTGGTACTCAGACGCTAGTTTATCGATCATGACTTCTGCCAGGTCCTTGATGCGGATTACCGGCATCTTGGTCACAAATACCTCACCGCCCCTGGCCAGCATGGCGGAGTCGATGATCAGCTGTACAGACTCTTCAATGCTCATGATAAAGCGAGTCATCGCCTCATGAGTCAGGGTGATGGGCCTACCCTTTTTAATCTGCTCCCGGAAGATGGGAATCACAGAACCACGGGAGCCGAGGACGTTACCGAATCGTGTGGAGGCGAAGATACAACCGGATTTACGGAATTCCACGTTCGCAGCGGTGGTCAGCCGTTCACCCATGAGCTTGGAGGTGCCCATCACATTGGTGGGGTTCACAGCTTTGTCGGAACTGGTGAAGATAACCTTTGAGACGCCAGCATTCACGGCGGCACGAATGACATTGTCCACGCCCATGATGTTGGTCTGCACCGCCTCGTGGGGCACTTGTTCACAGAGGATCACGTGCTTGAAGGCCGCCGTGTGAAAAACGATATCTGCGCCTTCCATCTTGCGGGTCAAGGCGTACTCATCACGGACATCGCAAAGGAAGAAATGAGCGTTCGGATGATCCCGGTAGGTCTCCGTAAGAAAAAAAAGCTCACTCTCGTTGTTGTCGAGAACGATTAACTCTTTCACATGATATTCATAAATCAACTGGTTAACCAACTCTTTCCCAACTGTGCCACAACCACCAGTCACCACTACTGTTTTATCTTGAAAAAAGTCCATTTCTACCTTCTCGTTGAACTATGTGTTATAGAGTATTTAGCAAGCCACATAAGTCTATCACATCATGAATTGTGAGATCATGAATCTTGCTGTGAAACTGTCTGTGGGGAACAAGCGCCACAACAATGTCGGCCTGGCATGCCTCTTCGAAAGAAACGATCTCAACATTATCGTTGAGGGCCTCAGGTCGGCGTCTGAGATGCGGCTCGGCCGCCATGATTGTCACCCCCCTTTCATGTGCCAAAGTATTTGCAATGGCCAAGGCTGGGCTGTTTCGCAAATCATCTGTATTCGCCTTGTAAGTCAATCCAAGCAGGCCAACCGTTACATTATGCTCATTATTGAACTGATTGGATACTCTCTCCATAATCTTTGAGATGACCCTGCTGGGCTGGGTGTCGTTCACATTTCTGGCTTGCCGGATCAACCTGGCTTCGTCCGGTACCTGCGAGATGACAAACCAAGGGTCAATAGCGATACAGTGTCCGCCCACGCCTGGGCCAGGGTTAAGAATATTTACCCGCGGGTGCAAGTTTGCCAAGCGAATAAGCTCCCAAACGGGCACCCCAAGCTTGTCACAGATTGCCGATAGCTCGTTGGCAAAGGCGATGTTCACATCCCTGAAGCTATTTTCAGCAAGCTTGCACATCTCGGCACTACGAACATCCGTTGTTATGCACTTGCCAGAAACAAAAAATTCATAGAGTGAGCGTGCTCGTTCTGCGCATCGAGAACTCATCCCCCCAACAATTCGATCATTATGAACCAGTTCGTGAATAACCTTTCCAGGCATGACACGTTCAGGGCAGTGAGCAACATTCACGTCGGCGTTGCTGCCAGCAACCTGCGGAAATGAGAGATCGGGTCTCTGTTCAGCCAACATTCTTGCCAAGCGTTCTGTGGTTCCGACTGGGGATGTCGACTCGAGGATCACAAGATCCCCTTTCTTCAACACTGCAGCAAGGTTGTGCGCGGCCTTATCAATAAACGACAGATCAGGCTGATTTTCTTCGGTTAGAGGTGTCGGAACGGCAATGAGATAAACATCTGCTGTTTCGGAGCGAGTGGTCGCCCTGAGGTACCCCTCCTTGACAGCCGCGTGAACGAGCATATCCAGGTCGGGCTCAACAATGTGGATTTCGCCACGATTGATCGTCTCCACCGCATTTTTATCGATATCAACGCCTACGACCTGTCGCTGCCTGGAGGCAATGACGGCAGCGGTTGGTAGGCCAATGTAACCTAGCCCAATGACACAGATTTTACGAAAACTCATAGCGACTGTAATTTCCTGTTATGCTCCTGCACGGGCTTTCCAGCTGGCAAGTATGGTGATAATCCGTTCGCAAGCGTGGCCATCGCCATACGGATTATGAGCCATTCTCATTTGATCATAGGCACTTCCGTCATTTAATAACCGAGAAATCTCTGTCACGATCGCGTCAACATCTGTTCCTACCAACCGTACGGTACCTGCACGAACGGCTTCTGGGCGTTCGGTGGTTTCTCGCATCACCAGCACCGGCTTGCCGAGTGACGGGGCCTCTTCCTGCACGCCACCGGAATCGGTGAGGATCAGATGGGCCCGGTTCATCAGGTAGACGAACGGCAGGTAATCGAGAGGTTCGATCAGGTGCACGTTGTCGATGTCCGACAGCAGCCGGTTAACCGGCTCACGCACGTTGGGGTTGAGATGCACCGGGTAGACGATCTGGGTCTCGGGGTGGCGAGCGGCCGTATCGTGCAGCGCCTGACAGATACGCTCGAAGCCGCCACCGAAACTCTCGCGACGGTGACCGGTCACCAGGATCAGCTTGCGGTTGGCATCCAGGAAGTCGAACTGCTCGGCAAACTGCTGCTGGAATACCGGGCTGTGTTCCAGCTTGCGGACCACATCGAGCAGTGCGTCGATCACGGTGTTACCCGTGACATGCACCTTGGCGGGGGCCACGCCCTCCTCGAGCAGGTTCTGCCGGGAGCGGTCCGTGGGGGCGAAGTGCAGCTCGGCCAGGGCGCCGGTGAGCTTGCGGTTGGCCTCTTCCGGCCAGGGCGAGTAGATATTGCCGGTGCGCAGTCCCGCTTCCACGTGGCCTACCGGAATCTGCTGGTAGTAAGCGGCCAGCGTGGCGGAGAGGGTGGTCGAGGTGTCGCCGTGCACCAGCACGATATCGGGCTTGACCTCGGACAGAACCCCTTTCATGCCTTGCAGGATCGCCGTGGTCACATCGGTCAGGTCCTGCCCCGGCGTCATGATGTTCAGGTCATGATCGGGCTTGAGCTCGAAGAGATCCAGCACCTGATCGAGCATTTGGCGATGCTGGCCGGTCACGCAGACCTGGGCGTCGAAACGCGCATCGCCGGCGAGGGCTAGGGCCAGGGGAGCCATCTTGATGGCTTCGGGGCGCGTACCGAACACGCAGAGAGTCTTGATGGGCATATAAGGTCAGTCGTTACGCATTGCCGGTAACGGATGAAAGCGGGATCACTCGACCGTCACCGATTTTGCGAGATTACGTGGCTTGTCGACATCGGTACCCTTGACCAGTGCCACATGGTAGGAAAGCAACTGCAATGGCACGCTGTAGACGATGGGCGCCACCTCATCGGCCACCTTGGGCAATAGCAGGTTGTGCACGCCCTCCCCGTCTTCAAGGCCAGCATGCTCACAGACGAAATTGATCAACTGGCCGCCGCGGGCGCGCACTTCCTGCAGGTTGCTCTTGAGCTTTTCCAGCAGCTCGTCGCTGGGCGCCACGGTCACCACCGGCATGTCGTCGTCGACCAGCGCCAGGGGGCCATGCTTGAGCTCGCCGGCGGCGTAGGCCTCGGCGTGAATGTAGGATATCTCCTTGAGCTTCAGCGCCCCTTCCATGGCCACCGGATAGTGCGGCCCACGCCCCAGGAACAGGGTATGGTGCTTGCTGGCGAAGCGGGCAGCCAAGGCTTCGATGGTCGGCTCGAGATCGAGCACCCGCTCGACCTGCTCCGGCAGCGCGGCGAGGTCGGACATCAGTGACGCCACACGTTCCTCGCCCAGTCGCTCACGGCCCAGGGCAACGCTCAGCCACAACAGAGCCGCCAACTGGGTGGTAAAGGCCTTGGTGGAGGCCACGCCGATCTCCGGCCCGGCGTTGGTCAGCAGGCGCAGATCGGATTCCCTGACGAGGGAACTGCCCGGCACATTGCAGATCGCCAGGGTGGCGAGATAGCCGGCGGTTTTGGCGAAGCGCAGGGCGGCCAGGGTATCCGCCGTCTCACCCGACTGGGAGATGGTCACGAACAGGGTGCCTTCGGGCACCACCACATGGCGGTAGCGAAACTCGCTGGCTATCTCCACCGCACAGGGAAGGCCGGCCAGCCCCTCCAGCCAGTAGCGCGCCACCAGCCCGGCATGGTAGCTGGTGCCACAGGAAACGATCTGGACCTGCTTGACGCTGGCCAGCAGCGCATCGGCACCGGGCCCCAGAATGGAAGTGAGCAGCCTGCCCTCGTCCGACACCTTGCCTTCCAGGGTGGCCTTCAGGGCGCGCGGCTGCTCGTGGATCTCCTTGAGCATGAAGTGACGATACTCACCCTTGTCGGCCACCTGGTCACCGTGCTCGTAGCGCACGACGGGGCGCTGCACCTCTGACCACTCCAGCACGGCCTTGGGGTCAGACCCCGCTGGCTGTCCTGTCGTGGTCATCGGCATTGACTGGCGAGCCTGTTCAGCCCTGGGGTCTGACCCCAAGGCCTCATAGATCCGGCAGGCATCGCGCGTGACCAGGGCATGGTCACCTTCTTCCAGGTAGATGAAGCGGTCGGTGACCTGCAACAATGCCAGGGGGTCGGAGGCGATGAAGTGCTCTTCGCTGCCTTCCCCGATCACCAGCGGGCTGCCCATGCGGGCGCAGAGCAGGCTTTCCGGGTGCTCGATATGAATGATGCCCAGGGCATAGGCGCCATGCAGGAACGAGAGCGTGGTGCGAAACGCACTCAGCAGGCGCTGTTCGGCATCAGGCGCTTCGGCCTGCCGGTAATGGTGATCGAACAGGTGGGCGATCACTTCCGTGTCGGTCTCGGAGTGAAAGGTGTAACCCTGCTGCTGAAGCGACGAGCGCAGGCTCTCGTGGTTCTCGATGATGCCGTTGTGCACCACCGCCACCGAGGCATTCGACATATGCGGGTGCGCATTGTAGCGGCTCGGCTTGCCGTGGGTGGCCCAGCGCGTGTGGGCGATACCCAGCTGCCCTTTCACCTCTCGCCTGGCCAGCTTCGCTTCCAGTTCGGCGACCTTGCCGGTTTCCCGCTCCCGCTGGAGCTGGCCTGCCAGCGCCACGGCGATGCCGGCAGAGTCGTAGCCGCGGTATTCCAGCCGCTTCAGCCCTTCGAGAAGAATGGGGGTGACATTGCGCAGGCTGGCTGCGCCAACGATTCCGCACATTACAGCTCCTTCAGCAGCCGGCTGATGATCTCCTGCTGCCCCAGCTCCTCGGTGTTGACGGTCACCTCGGCCGCCTTGGGCACCTCGTAGGGGCTGTTGATGCCGGTGAAGTCCTTGATCTTGCCTTCGCGGGCCTTCTGGTAGAGCCCCTTGGGGTCGCGCTGCTCGCAGATATCCAGCGGGGTGTCGACGTGGACCTCGATGAAATCGCCCTCGGCGAACATCTCGCGGGCGGCGTCGCGGTCGGCGCGGAACGGCGAGATGAAGGCGGTGATGACGATGATGCCGGCCTCGGCGAACAGCCGGGCCACCTCGCCCACCCGCCGGATGTTCTCGGCGCGATCCGCCTCCCCCATGCCCAGATCCTTGCACAGGCCGTGGCGGATATTGTCGCCGTCGAGCAGCATGGTGTGATAGCCGCGGCGATTCAGCTCGACCTCCAGGGCGTTGGCCAGCGAGGATTTCCCTGCACCGGAGAGCCCGGTGAACCACACACACTTGCCGGCGTGGCCGTTGAGCTGCTCGCGCATGGCCTGGGTCACGCTGGTGCGGTTCCACACCACGTTGGCCTTGCTGTCGTGTTCGCGGAATTCGTAGGGCAGCTCAGCATCGAGCGACTGGTGGATCATGCCGGCGCCCACGGTGATGTTGGTCAACCGGTCGATGATGATGAAGCTGCCCGTGCCGGGACTGGTGCGGTAGTCGTCTACCGGCACCGGGGCGGTGAGCTCGACTCGGCAGCGGGCGATGGTGTTGAGGTCCAGGTGATCGGCGTGGCGCTGCTCGAGGGTGTTGACGTCGACCTGGTAGTCGATGGTCGTCACCTTGCCGGCGAGGTCCCGGGTGGCGAGCTTGAAGTCGTAGAGCTTGCCCGGTTCCAGGGTGGTCTCGTGCATCCACACGATATCCGCCTCGAAGCTGGAGGCCAGCGGCACCTGGTCGTCCGCGGCGATCAGCCAGTCGCCCCGCGAGATGTCGATTTCGTCTTCCAGGGTGACGGTGATCGCCTGGCCGGGATTGGCCACCCCCAGGTCGCCGTCGAAGGTGACGATGCGTTCGACCTTGCTGGTCTTGCCCGAGGGCAGCGCACGCACGGCCTGGCCGGGGTGCAGGATGCCGGCGGCCAGGGTGCCGCAGTAGCCACGGAAGTCGAGATTGGGGCGGTTGACGTACTGCACCGGCAGCCGCAGGTCGCGCAGGTTCTGGTCGTGGCTGATCTCGACGTGCTCGAGCAGTTCGAGCAGTGCGGGCCCCGGCTTGCCATCGACACGGTACCAGCCCATCGCCTCGCTCGGGTTGACCACGTTGTCGCCCTTCAGCGCCGACATGGGCACGAAGCGGATGTCACGGGCGTTGAGCTTCTCGGCGACTTCCTGGTACTCGGCGACGATCTCGTCATAGCGCGCCTGGGAGTAGTCGACCAGATCCATCTTGTTGATGGCCACCACCAGGTGCTGGATACCCAGCAGGTCGGCGATAAAGCTGTGCCTTCTGGTTTGGGTTTGAACGCCGTGGCGCGCATCGATCAGGATGATCGCCAGGCTGGCGGTGGAGGCCCCGGTGGCCATGTTGCGGGTGTACTGCTCGTGCCCCGGGGTGTCGGCGATGATGAACTTGCGCTTGTCGGTGGAGAAGAAGCGGTAGGCGACATCGATGGTGATGCCCTGCTCGCGCTCCGACTGCAGGCCATCGACCAGCAGCGCCAGGTCGACCTCGTCACCGGTGGTGCCGCTGGTCTTCGAGGCCTGGGTGATCGCCGCCAGTTGATCCTCGTAGATCATCTTGGAGTCGTGCAGCAGCCGGCCGATCAGGGTCGACTTGCCGTCGTCGACGCTGCCGCAGGTGATGAAGCGCAGCAGGTCTTTCTGCTCATGTTCGCGGAGGTAGGCTTCGATGTCGTCGGCGATCATCGGGGAGGCGTGGGACATAGCGCAATCCTAGGCATAAGAGAAAAGAGGGAAGAAGGAAGAAGGAAGAGGTCAGGGATGACATCCGCTACGAACTGTGGCCTGAAGCTGACGCTTTACCATGGGAGGCTTGCCGTCGAATCAGTCCGGTTAACATAGCGGCAATCTCCTTGGTTTCGGACACCCACAGGCGTCCCTGTTCACGCTCGACATACCCAATCTCCGTACCGATATACACCTGAGTACGCAACTCGGCGCAAGACCCCAATGCGATATATAGAAACTTGATACGATCCTTGGTGGTTGGCCGTACCATGCCTTCAGCGATGTTGCTGGGAATCGACAAGCCGGAACGAGTGATCTGGTCCTTAAAACCAAAATCGCGCAAGCCGGAAAATTGCTGGTAAAGCTGTGCGGACAATCTGGCCGAGCGTTTCCACACATCCAGTGTCTCAAAGTTCATGTTGCCTCCCTTCCTTCTGACCTCTTCCCTCTTCCATCTCTCTAACGCGCCCGAAGCGCGTTAGAAGTACCCTTCCCTCTTCTTCTTCTCCATCGACCCGGCCTGGTCGTGGTCGATGGCGCGGCCGCTTCGTTCCGAGGTGCGGGTCAGCAGCATCTCCTGGATGATCTCGGGCAGGGTGGCGGCCTTGGATTCCACGGCGCCGGTGAGCGGGTAGCAGCCCAGGGTGCGGAAGCGCACCCACTTCTCCTCCGGCACCTCGCCGGGTTCGAGCGGGAGGCGATCGTCATCGACCATGATGGTCATGCCGTCGCGCTCGACCACCGGGCGCGGGGCGGCGTAGTAGAGCGGCACGATGGGAATGGACTCGAGGTGGATGTACTGCCAGATATCGAGCTCGGTCCAGTTGGAGAGCGGGAAGACACGGATCGATTCGCCCTTGTTGACCTTGGCGTTGTAGACGTTCCAGAGTTCCGGGCGCTGGCTCTTGGGGTCCCAGCGGTGATGCTTGTCGCGGAAGGAGAACACCCGCTCCTTGGCGCGGCTGGCCTCCTCGTCGCGGCGCGCCCCGCCGAAGGCGGCATCGAAACCGTACTTGTCCAGCGCCTGCTTGAGGGCGGCCGTCTTCATCACGTCGGTGTACTTGGCGCTGCCGTGGTCGAAGGGATTGATCTTGGCGGCACGCCCCTCCTCGTTGATGTGCTCGATCAGCTCCATGCCGGCTTCCGCGGCCATGCGATCGCGGAAGGCGATCATCTCGCGGAACTTCCAGGTGGTGTTGACGTGAAGCAACGGGAACGGCGGCACACCGGGATAGAAGGCCTTGCGCGCCAGGTGCAGCATCACCGAGGAGTCCTTGCCGATGGAGTACATCATCACCGGGTTGCGGAACTCCGCCGCCACCTCACGGATGATATGGATCGACTCGGCCTCGAGCTGCTTGAGGTGGGTCTGCCGTTCGGGGGTTATTTCGGACATCGAGATTCCAGATAAATTCAGGGTTCAAGGTTATTAGAAAGATAGCTTTAAGCTGTAAGCCGTAAGCTGTAAGTAATCCCAAAACCAGTTAGGTGGTGTATTCTTACAGCTTACGGCTTGAAGCTTTACACTCGCGACCAGCCAGGGTGAAACATCAATGCCATCATGAAAGTCCTGTATTGACGAGAGTCTCTCCTGAGCGCATTAAAATCGCTGAAAGCAGACTCAGCAATATCAATGAGCTCTGTCACCTCATCTCGAGAAAAGCGCATGGACAAATCATAGTCGGCTTCATGTCGTGCCTGCTGGAGTTCGAAAAACGCTTGAGATAGAGAAACCAGCTCAGCACACGGAGGCCCGCCTAGAAGCGTGGCGATGGGGACAGGAGGCTTTTGGGGATTCCAGTTGGCAATACTCCTGCAGACTTTCTTCATGTCCCCATGATTAAGCGAGCGCGCCACAGCCTCACGCAGCCCCCTGTGATTGTTGCCTCTGACCACCTCACGACTGGCAGCCTCGACCAGAAGATGAAACAAGGCATAATAGGCCGTCGATACGGCTCGCCGAAGGCTCGCTTGTTTGGGGCGTTGAGGTTCGCGCTTGGCCAGTATCCTGGCCTGTTCCAGGAGGTCGTTTGCAAGCGTCAAGCATACCTCCTTTCACGTCTCATCTGGATTTCGCAGTCTTATGTAGGGCAACACGCCCGCAGCCTTGTCTGAAAAGATTTCATAGATCTTTTCTCTCAATCCTTTGATGACTCGCTTGTTTTCAAGACTGGACATCGTGCCCTTATCGACAACGAGCCACACCCAGACTGCCTCTTCTCCAGAGGCATCGACACCTGTCTCTACCTCGACGTCACGGACGAAATCAGGTAATGGAAGGGACTCAATGGAGGTTTTCATCAAGTCCTTGTCAATCAGATTTTGAGCATACATAACGTCACCCTCGATTCGAGGCCAGATGCCATCATTCAAGCAGGCTTTGCCCTCGCTAGCCACAGAGTAGCTGTGAGCTGGAAGCCGTAAGCTGTAAGTAACCCCAACACCAGCACGGATGGTCTTCTTACAGCTTGAAGCTTACGGCTTAAGGCTCGCGCGCAGCGCGCTTTCCCACCGCGGGTCTCGCTGGCCGCAGACAATGAACCAGGGGTTGAGCACGCTCTCCTGCCGGTTGCAGCGCAGCGGCTCGAGGGTGGTGGCATCGAGCACCTCGCCGCCGGCGGCGGTGACCACGGCCTGGGCGGCGGCGGTGTCCCACTCGCAGGTGGGGGCGAGCCTCGGGTAGAGGTCGGCCGCACCCTCGGCGACCAGGCAGAGCTTGATCGAACTGCCCATGGAGACACGCTCGTGATTCGGCAGCTCGGCACAGAAGGCCTCGAACTCTGCGGCGCCGTGGGAACGGCTGCCGACCACCTTCCAGGGCGCGTCAGCGGGGTCGGGCAACTCGCGCACCCGCACCTCGGCGTGGTTGCCGTTCGTGAGCTTGAAGGCAGCGCCGCCGACCTGGCCGACCCAGGTGGTGCGCAGCACGGGCGCATGCACGATACCGAACACCGGCACGCCCTGCTCGACCAGGGCCACGTTGAGAGTGAACTCGCCGTTCTTCTTGATGAACTCCTTGGTACCGTCCAGCGGATCGATCAGCCAGTAGCGCTGCCAGCCCCGGCGCGTCTCGTAGGGAATCTCGCCGGATTCCTCGGAGAGTATCGGCACGCCCGGCGCACACGTTTCGAGCAGCGCCACGAGCGCGTGGTGGGAGGCCATGTCCGCCTCGGTGAGCGGGCTCGCGTCGTCCTTGGTTTCCACCGCGAAGTCACGCTCGTAGATCGCCAGCACCTCGCGCCCCGCGGCGTGAACGCCCTCGACCAGGTGGTCGCGTAGTTCGTTCGTTACGAAATGGGTCAAAACAACTCCTTACATCAGACGGAAGAGAGAAGAAGGAAGAGGGAAGAGAGTGACGCCCTCCTTCTTACCTCTTCCTTCTTCAGCCGCGAAGCGGCGTCTTGCCTCTCAAAACCCCCACACCAGCGGTATCAACCCCACCGCGGTGGCGCCGACGATCAGGCTCAGCGGGGCACCCAGCCTCAGGTAGTCGGTGAAGCGATAACCGCCGGGGCCGAGCACCATCAGGTTCGTCTGGTAGCCGAGCGGGGTCATGAAGCTGGCCGAGGCGGCGAACATGATGGCGATGACGAACGGCATGAAGTTGACGCCCAGTTGCTCGGCCACGGAGACGGCGATGGGAAACATCAGCACCGCGGC
Organism: Halomonas terrestris; assembly: GCF_049166755.1. Classification (NCBI taxonomy): domain Bacteria; kingdom Pseudomonadati; phylum Pseudomonadota; class Gammaproteobacteria; order Oceanospirillales; family Halomonadaceae; genus Halomonas; species Halomonas terrestris. Next base: position 35,659 of record NZ_JBMHFZ010000027.1, read on the forward strand.
GGCGTTGTTGGTGATCAGCTCGGTGAAGATCACCGTCATCAGGTAGACCAGCGCCAGGGCTGCCCAGGGGGCCAGGTTGTCGATCAGCAGCAGCCACTGGGCGATCTGTGCCGCGGCGCCGGTCTTGGTCATGGCGGCCCCCAGGGCGAAGGAGGCGGCGATCACGATCAGCACCGAGAGGTCGACATAGCGCCGCGCCTTGCTGGCCGGCACGCAGCGGGTGACCAGCATGCCGCCGCCGGCCAGCAGCGCCGCTTCCAGGATGCTCAGCAGGCCGCTGGCGCTGGCCATCACCATGGCACCGAGGATGCCCAGCGCCACCGGTGCCTTGCGGAAGTCCGGCGGCGTGGAGTCGTTGAGCCCGCTGACCAGCAGGAAGTCCTTGCGGTAGCGGTACTGGTCGACGAAGTCCTGGGCGGTCTCGAGCAGCAGGGTATCGCCTATCTGCAGCTTGATGTCCCCGAGCTTGCCGGGGATTCGCTTGCCATGACGAGAGATCGACAGGATCACCGCCTGGTAGCGGGAACGGAAGCGCGACTGGCGTACCGTCTGGTTCAGGCCACCGAAGTCGGGGCCGATCACCGCCTCCACCAGGCAGCGGTGGTGATGGGCGATATCGAGCTTGTGCACGTTGCCGCTCGCGGGCTTCAGGCCATGGATGCGGCGCAACTCGCGGGCGCACTCCGGGGCGCCGATGAACACCAGGATGTCGCCGGCCAGCAGCTCGGTTTCCGGCGGTACCGCGGTCAGCAAGCGACCATGGCGCTCGATGTCGGCCAGATAGCCGTGGGTGAGATGGCGCAGCCCGGCACCGGCAATGGTCTTGCCGACCAGGGGGCCCTTGCCATCCACCATCACCTCGACGGCATATTCCCGAGCCTGTTCGAGCTGCTCCAGTACGCCCTGGCGGTTGGGGAGCAGCCGGTCGGCGAACAGATAGAGGAAACCGCCGCCCACCAGCACCAGCGGCACGCCGACCCAGGCCAGCGAGAACATGGTGAGTGCGATGCCCTGCTCGCTCTGCAGCAGGCCATCCACCACCAGGTTGGTGCTGGTGCCGATCAGCGTGCAGGTACCGCCGAGGATGGCCGCATAGCTCAGCGGCAGCAGCAGCTTTGAAGGGGGCAGCTTGAGCCGCCCGGCCCACTCCTGCACGGCGGGAATGAACATCGCCACCACGGTGGTGTTGTTCATGAAGGCACTCAGGCCAGAGGCCGGCAGCAGTACCCGCAGCTGGGCCTGGCGCAGGCGATGCGGCTGACCGAGTAGGCGGTGCGCCAGCCACTGGATGGCCCCGGTTTCCTTGAGCCCTGCCGCCACCACGTACAGCGTGGCGATGGTCATCACACCCGGGTTGGAGAAGCCCACCAGCGCCTCGCCGGGGGTCAGGATGCCACTGATCACCAGGAAGGCCAGAGCGGCCATGAGGATCGTATCGGGGGCTATGCGCGTGGAAGCCAGCGTGCCCAGCACGGCAAGCACCGTGCCCAGGGTCAGCCAGGCGTTTGTCGGTAGCGTATCGATCAAGTGATGTCGTGTCGGTTCATGGCCGAGGGGGTCGCGGTCTTGCAGGCACGCTACCGCCCGGGGATTGTGACGGGCGCATTCCCATGCCCTGTATCAAGCCTGGATACCGTGGCTGAGCACGCGGCGAGGACAAGGTAAGCCATGCAGCGCCAGGAAAGGCGAACACATAGATGCCCGGGAGCGGTTCCTGCGCCCCTTCATCGTCCCTTGCCAAGCCTCGGCTCGGCAGCCCCTGCGGTATCGTTCTTGGAATCACAGCATTCTACGCCACCACGCGGCTATGCTCCATGGCGTGGCGCCCGCCAGGCGGTTGATCTTTGGTGATGGCCTAAGTCTGCTTGGATCGAGAAGCATACAGCAGCGAGCCGCCAGGTCAACGCGCGATAAGGAGGGGAAATTCACGCCATATCAGTTGGATAGGCAGAGATGTTGAGCAGGGAAAGCCCCTTATAAGACAGGGCTGGCGCCCCTCCCCCGCGGGGGTCTGACCCCCGGGTTGCCGAGGTCACGGGAGAAGACCATGTCACCGGCTCCGATCGGGCTCGTGGTCAGACCCCGAGGTGGCGGCCGCCGGGGCCGAGTGCTTTTCGGGGCTGGCCGGGTTGGCGCCACTCCCCCACGGGGGTCTGACCCCCGGGTTGTCGAGGTCACGGGAGAAGGCCATGTTACCGGCTTCGATCGGGCTGGGGGTCAGACCCCGAGGTGGCCGCCGGGTCATGACGGTGAGTCGTGCTCCCACCTGACGGCCAGGCGCCCCAGCCATTCGTAGAGGGCGCGTTCGGTCTTGGCCAGGTGCTCGGCGCCGGGCAGCCAGTAGCGCCAGCCGCCGCTGTGTCGGCCCGTGAGAAAGTGGGTCGGTGCCGGCTGTGGATACAGCCCCGCGGCCTCGAAGTGCCGCTTGGCACGGGGCATGTGCGATGCCGAGGTCACCAGCACGATGCTGGCTCCCTCGCCCAGGCGGTCGCGGACGGCTCGGGCCTCCTCCCCGGTATTCCGGGCGCTATCCAGCACGGCGAGACTCGCGTCGGGTACGCCGAGCGCCTTGGCGGCCCGGGCGTAGCCCACCGCGACGCCGGGCAGCGACGGTTCGCTGTTGCCGCCGCTGACGATCAGCAGGGCCTCGGGCTGGGCATGCCACAGCCGCAGGCCCTCCACCAGGCGCGGCAGCGAGCTCTCGGAGAGCTGCGCGGTGACCGGCCACTCCGTCGCCGGATGCCAGCCCCCGCCCAGCACCACGATGGCCTCGGCCGGGGTCGCGAGGGGCATCACCATGGCCGGGTAGCGCTGCTCCAGGGGCTCGAGCAGGCGGTCGGCCACCGGCGCCCAGCTCGCCAGCACCAGCAGCCCCACCGCGCCGATGCCCAGGGCATTGCCCAGGCGGCGCCGGCCAACGCCCCGCAGCACCAGGCCCGCCACCACGCCTGCCAGCATCAACGGCATGGGCATCAGCAGCTGCGCCGCCAGGGCCTTCAGGGTGTCATACATGCCATTCTCCCGTCCCGGGCATACCAGGGGGTTCTCGGTGATGATGGCAGCATGTTCGCATATGCGCCGGGGTCAGACCCCAAAATCCCCTTAGGGGTCTGACCCCAAAGCCGGCTCAGCCGGTTCAGGTCTATACTGAGTCTCGATCCGTCCACGGCACAAGGAAGTGCGATATGGCGCGTCCGGCTCGGCTGTTGCTTCCCGATACCCCGCTCCACCTGATTCAGCGCGGCAACAATCGCGGTGCCTGTTTCGTGTACCGCAAGGACGCGTTGCGCTACCTGGACCTGCTCGACGAGCTCCGGCAGGTCTATCGGGTCGCCCTGCACGCCTATGTGCTGATGACCAATCACGTGCACCTGCTGGCCACGCCGCAGGAAGCGCCCGAGGGCGTGATCCTGATGATGAAGGAGCTCGGACAGCGCTACGCCCAGTTCTTCAACCGCCGTCACCAGCGTACCGGCGGGCTCTTCGAGGGCCGCTACCGCTCCTGCCTGGTGGCGGAAGAGCCCTACCTCTTCGCCTGCTACCGCTATATCGAGCTCAACCCAGTACGCGCCGGCATGGTGCCCGGGCCGGCGGACTACGAGTGGTCGAGCCATCGTGCCAATGCCCTGGGCCACGACAATCCCATCGTGCAGCCCCATGCGATCTACACCGGACTGGGTGCCACTCCGGCAAGACGCCAGCACCGCTACCGTGAGCTCTTCAACAGCGACCTGCCCGACTCCCTGCTCGAGGAGATACGCCAGCAGACCCGCCGGGGCCGCGTGCTGGGCAGCGAAGCCTTCCGGCAGACCGTCGCCCGCCGCCTGGACACGCCCCCCTAGCAGCCGATTTGCCCGCCACCCCGGCAATGACGATGATGGAGGCGACCGAACTCAGCTTTGGGGTCAGACCCCAAAATTCGCTTAGGGGTCTGACCCCACAGAGAACTTGGGAGACCGCGATGCGCTTTGCCACCCTGGGCCCTGCCGGAAGCAACCATGAGCTGGTGCTGGAGCGCTACCTCGCCGTTCGGGGCCTTGCGCGGGCCGATATTCGCCTGGTCGATGCCTTTCCCACGGCCTTCGAGGCACTGCTCGCCGGCGAGGTGGACTATGTGCTGCAGTGCTCGGCGCATCCGTCCCATGGCGATTGCGTGGGGCGCTACATGCATCGTGCCTTCCCGGTGGATACCTTCATCGCCGGCAGCAAGCCGCTGGCGGTACTCGCCCGCACCGAGGTGGCGGTGCCGCGCCGCATCGGGTTGCAACCGGCCACGCGGCACTACACCGATCTCGCCGGTTATGCCGAGCAGGTCGAGGAGGCGTCGATCGTGACCGTGGCCGAGGGGCTGCTCGCCGGCCGCTATGACGCCGGCATCTGCGCGCTCGAGGTACTGGAACGGCACCCCGATCGCCTGCGACTGGTCGAGGACCTCGGCCCGGCGCTGGATGTGTGGGTGCTGTTCGGCCGGCAGAAGCTGGCGGAGGCGTTGGTGGTATGGCCGGATGCGCCGGTCACCGGGCAGTTCGAAATGTGAAGTGCGGGGCTGGCGAGCGCCGTCCCCTGGCGCCGCCATTGGTCTTTACCGCGAATGCATGGCGGGAGGGTTCCGGTTCCGCCGGGCGGGCAGCCATCCGCCACAGAAGTGTCAGTAATACCGAAGCTCGTCAAGGGCGCAGCAAGCCAGGCATCCCCACGTTGAACATCACGCTCACCAGGGCGAGGGAATCACGCCCTCATCGATATATTCTTGAGTACGGTTCTCGTACCTGACGGGCTCGCCTTCTGCTTCCTGTGCAAAGGCCGACTCGATGATCGGGGCATGGAAGTCCTGGCTGCGGTCATTTCCGCAGTCGCGGCACCAGGCGCGCCACCACACGATCACCTCCCCCTTTCCCGAGAAACCGGCCACCAGGTAATGGAGGTACCGGGACGCCGGATATTCGCGATACCACTGGCGTAACAGGTCATCCGTCTCGGGTAGCGCCAGATCGATCTCGTAGAAAGTCTGGGTACGATAGGAGAACCAGCGGGCCTGTACCGAGGTCGGCGCGGGCATGGCTCGAGGCAACGTGACGATCGCCCCGCTACGGGGAGGCCGTTTTTCGAAACCGGCATTCAGGTTACCCGCCGGCGATCCCCACGAATCATCAAAGGTCAGCTCTTCCACCCATACAGGCCAGCCTCGAGGCCCACCCACCGGCTGCACGGAAAACTCGTAGCGTTGCGGTTCCGACTCGCAGGCGGTGAGTCCCCATGCCAGCGCCAGCAACAGCACGGCCCTCGCCAGACGTGACAAGCTAGGCATCCTGGACCTCCCTTGCCTTGTCGAACACGCTGCGAGGACGGTTGGCGAAGACACGGCGAACGCCGGAAGCTTCCGGGGCATGGGGGAGGCTCTCCTGTCGGTGGGAGGTATGGATATAGCCGTGCAGGTAGCTTCGCGCATCCTCCAGGCGGGCACCGGCTCTCTGCCAGGTTTCCCACGCATTCTTCAATTCAGCAGGAAGGGCATGGTCTGGTTCTGCCTCATCCAGCCCACGCAGGGGCACCCCCAGCTGCAGGGCCAGCGGATGCATCTGGTGCAGGGCGAGGATCGCCAGCTCCTTGCGGGTGGCGCGGCGCTCGATCTCGAGCACATCGGGCGGCTCCACGCGCAGCTCCAGCCCCCGTGCCGCGGCTTCCTCCTGCGCCAGGCGTATGGTTCGCCCGTTGCTGCCCAGTCCGGCCCGGCGGCGCACCAGCAGCTCCTCGTGGTTGGCGAAATCCACCTCGGGATTCTCGTAGCCTCCGCCCACATCGGAATGCACACCCGGCAGCACGATCTCGCTGAATCCCCCGGGCAGGTTGCCCCGGGGGTCGGCCAGGCTGCTGAGGGGAAAGTTGCGGCGGATCTCGTGATGGGCGGTCAGCTGCACGACCCGCATGGCGCTGCCCGGCGCCAGGTGCAGGTTGAAGTCGAGATTGCGGGCGTCGCCGGGGAGGTAGAAGCTGCCCACGGTATCGAACAGCCCCACGAAGCGAACCTGGGGAAAGGGGACGAAGCCGGGCGGGAAGGCCTCGATGCGACGCAGCGGCACCCGGGGCGTCGGCAGGCCCGGGCGAAAGTCCGGCACCGGCAGCGTTTCCGGCCAGCGATGGATCAGGTTGACGAAGTGCCGGGCCAGGGCCGCGCCGCGGCTGAAGCCGAACACATCGAGGATCACCGTGGCGCCTTCGTTCCCCCGCAGGAACGTTCGGAGCTGATCCAGCGCCAGCTCGATGCGGGCATGGCCCCCTTCCGGGCCGACGCCCAAGGCCAGCCCCGAGAGATTGCGCAAGGCCGCAAGCCTGTCTGCACCTTCATCGCCAGTTACCGTGCCAACCCCATGCGCATAGACCCGGTGATAACCTTGGTCTTCATCTTCCAGGTACAGGTCAAAAAGCTTGGCGACATTGGTGATATCGCGATCCGTCCGCCGCCGGTCGTTCTCCCTGTTGTTGCCGGTGCCATCGAAGAAGACGCCGATCTCGAGGATGCGCTCCCGCGGGGGCTCGGGAGCCGGGGGTGGCGAAGGTGCGGGCTCCCGCGGGGGCTCGGGCGGCGATGCAGGGCGCGACACCGCCCAGGCGGGATACCGGGCCTGCCTGACCTCCGCCGGGCCCAGGCCACGCGCATTGAGCCGGGGAAGCTGGCGCTCGAGCAGGCTCTCGTAGTGAAAAGGCAGCACGCCCGGGGCCTTCACCCAGCGGCTGCCGTCCCACTCGACGATCGGCGAGCGGGGGTGGTCCTCGACCAGGACCAGGCGGCCATCGCCCACCTGCTCCAGCAGCCGTCGATAGCCGCGCTGCCCCTCGGGTGACGCCAGGTTCAGGTTGACCCCGAGCATCCAGAGATCGTTGGCCGGAGCCCGGGCCCGCTGCCTGACCCGCTCTCGAGCCCGATACGGCGACTCGACATGGGGCAGGTCGAGGTCGCGCAGGCGAAAAGGCGATGTGAGCTTCATGCGATTCCCTTGCGTTCCACTCGTCTTGGACATGCCGGGAAGGAGCGCTGCGAGCGCGACCGGTCGGCCACGCAAGCGTTTCCCTGCCGGCTGACCCCGATCAGGGTACGAAGGTATCGACGCTCGGCACCATAGGCGATCGCTTACATCAGCATAAGCGCGCGCTCATGGAACGGGTGCGAGAATGGCGCCGCCGGGTTCACACCGCGAAGATCACCAGCGCGCCGGCAATCACCAGTACCGCTCTCAGCCACCACGCGCGGCGGGCGATGACGCCGTAGGCGATGCCGGTGAGGCCGACGGCGATCTTCACCGCGTCGAAGACGGCCCCGACGGGGTCGAAGGCGAGGCGGATGACGTCCGGGTTGGCGACCATGGCCAGCGGGATGATGTAGAGCCCGATGCCGAGCGCCATGGCCTTCATGGCGACCTTGAGCCAGTTCTCCCCGACCATGCCGGCGGCGATGAAGACCCCGCCACACACCGGCGGGGTGATGGTCGAGAGTAGCGCGAACCAGAACACGAAGAGGTGCGCGAGCAGCGGCTCGAGGCCCAGCGCGGTGAGCGCCGGACCGGCCACCGAGACGCAGATCACGTAGGCCGCCGTGGTCGGGACCTCCATGCCCAGCACCAGGCAGGCGAGCGCGGTGAGCAGCAGCGCCGGCCACAGCACCTCGCCCGACAGCGAGAGGATCCCGGAGGTGACCTTCACGCCCAGCCCGGTCAGCGAGAGCACCCCGATCACCAGCGAGGCACAGATGATGATGGCGCCGATCACCGCCACCTGGCGGCCGGCGATGACCATGGCCTCGGCCATGCGCCCGGCGAAGCCGCGCAGCGAGAAGGCGAGGGTCACGTCGAAGCAGAGCAGCGCCATGCCGGCGAAGATGGCGATGCTGGCCGCGTACTGGGGCGTGACGCCGCCGAGGAAGATGCGCTCCAGCAGGATGACGAAGGGCACGGCGAAGAACAGCGAGGTGATCAGCACTTCCCTGGGGGCCGGCTGCTCGCTCGTGGCCATGGGCCGCAGGTCGTGGCGGGTGGCGTAGGCGTTGATGCCGACCCACACGGTGACGAAGTAGAGGATCGCCGGCAGCAGCGCGGCGGCCATGATCTGGGTATAGGGCGTGCCGGTGAGCTCGACCATCACGAAGGCACCGGCGCCCATCAGCGGCGGCATGATCTGCCCGCCGGACGAGGCCACCGCCTCCACCGCCCCGGCCAGCGAGCGCGGGTAGCCCAGGCGCACCATGGTGGGAATGGTGATGGCGCCGGTGGAGGCCACGTTGGCCGAGGCGGAGCCGGAGATCGAGCCCATCAGCGCCGAGGAGATCACCGAGACCTTGGCCGCCCCGCCGGTCAACCGCCCGGCGAAGGCGCTGGCCATGTTCATGAAGCCGCGCCCCGCCTCGCCGGCGTTGAGCACGGCGCCGAAGATGACGAAGACCGCCACCACGCCCACGCTCACCCCGGTCAGCTTGCCCCAGAGCCCACCCTCGGCGATGGTCAGGGTGCCGACGAAGCTCTGCATCGGCAGCCCGGGGTGGCCGAACTGGCCCGGCACCTGGGCGCCGAACACCCCGTAGAGCAGGGCCAGCGCCGCCACCAGCGGCAACGGCCAGCCGATGGCGCGGCGCGCCGTCTCGAGCGCCAGCACGATCAGGAACACCCCGATGGCCATCTGCAGTCGGGTGTCGATGAAGCCGTACTGCTGCGACAGCGCCTCCTCGTTGAAGGCGATGTAGCCGCAGGCGGCGATCCCCAGCCCGGTCAGCAGCCAGCCGCTGCCGCGCTCGAACGGCGTGCGGGCGGCGAAGATCAGGATCCACGGCAGCACCAGCGCCATATGGATCGGCCGGCTGACCAGCGCTGGCGTCAGGCCATAGAAGATCAGCCCGAGATGGAAGATCACGGTCACGGCGCCCAGCACCACCCAGGCCGGGTGCAGGCGAGCAGCGGATTCATGCATGGGAAAGCCTTGCCAACCGAAGGTAGCCCTAAGCAAACCTTGGGGTCAGACCCCAAAGTCCGCTTAGGGGTCTGACCCCAAAGGGGAGTTAACGCCGGTCGTCGGGGATCTCGATGCCGGCTTCGTCGTAGTAGCGCACCGCCCCGGGGTGCAGGCTGCCGGCGATGTTGTCGATCATGTCGGTGGTGATGCCGCCCCACCAGGGGGACTCCACGGCCATCGCCTCGCGGCGCTCCCAGAAGGTCCGGGTCAGGGTGTAGGCGGTGTCGTCGTCCATGTCGCTGGTGGTGTAGGCGATCACCGGCAGCGAGGTGGTCTGCACATCCCCCTCGACGCCCGCATAGGTGCCGCCCGGGATCGTCTGGCGGGCCGCACCGGTCTGCTCGATCTGCTCGTCGGTGAGGCTGACCAGGCTGATCGGCATGCTGGCGGCGGTCTCGATCACGTTGGGCGTGGGGAAGGAGCTGGCGGTGACGAAGGCGTCGATCTGGCCGTTCTTCAGCGCATCGGGCCCGCTGCCGATCTCGGCATTGGCCACCTGCACCTTGTCCATCAGCTCGAACAGCTCCAGATAGCGCTGGGCCTCGCGGGCGCCGAAGGTGCCACGGCCGATGAGGATATGCTTCTCTTCCAGGTCGTCGAGCGAGATGACGCCCTCGTCACCGGCCACCACGAAGTGCATGGTGATGGCGGGGATCGGGAAGAGGCCGCGGATCTCCTGGAAGCGCGGATTCTGGCGTTCGGCGAAGGGGCCCTCGCCGGCCATGGCGCTCTCCACCAGCCCGGGCGGGGTGGTGAAGACGTAGTTGCCCTGGCGTGCCATCACTTCCATGACGTTCTGTACCGAGCCCTGGCTCTCCTCGAGGGTCAGGACGACGTCGCCGTCGGTGCCCTGGCGGATCGCCTCCGAGAGCTCGACGCCCATCTGGTAGTAGGCGGTGCCCGCCGAGGCGGACTTGTAGGTGACACGGGTCTCCGCCTGGGCGGAGAGCGCGGTCGCACCCATCAGCACGGCGGTGGCGGAAGCCAGCAGGGTACGGGCGAAGGGGGGAAAGTGGCGAGACATGAAGGACTCCCTCTAGCGTATCCGGCATCGTGGGCGATGCCTGTTGTCATGAGTGGTCAACGTAACAGAGCCTATCATGCCGATTCCTGTCGCATTAGGCTTTGTCTGAAAACTGGCTGCGCTCGACCATACGGCGTTAAAAATCGGCTCAAAGTACTCATTTACACCCCGTAAACTCCATCTTTTCGCCGATTTTTGCCTTGTCTGGCCTTCGCTCGCCGACTTTTCGGACCAAGCCTAGACATCAGGAAAATACCCCGGGCGTCACGACCCGACGGCTACCGGTGATTCCCCCTTCGTCGAGGACACCCCCCGCCCCGCCGCGTCTGTGGCATCATCGGCGACTCGACCCCACGAGCAAGGAGCCCCCATGACTCCCATCATCACGCCGGACATCTGCGATGCCCATCCCGAGGTCCGGGTCCTGGATCCGATCTTCGTCAACTTCGGCGGCCGCGAGGCCTTCTGCGGGCCGATCCGCACCGTCAAGTGCTTCGAGGACAACTCCCTGGTCAAGCAGGCGGTCGGCGAGCCCGGCGAGGCCGCGGTGCTGGTGGTGGATGCCGGCGGCTCGCAGCGCTGTGCCATGCTCGGCGACATGCTCGCCGAGCAGGCGCTGGAGAACGGCTGGGCCGGCGTGGTGATGTACGGCTGCGTGCGCGACGTGGACGTGCTGGCCGAGACCGACCTCGGCGTCCAGGCCCTCGGCGCCCACCCCCGCAAGAGCGAGAAGCGCGGCGAGGGACAGCGCGACGTACCGGTCACCTTCGCCGGCGTGACCCTGACCCCGGGCCAGTGGCTCTACGCCGACAACAACGGCATCCTCGTCGCCGACGAACGCCTGCCGCTGGAGGATTAAGCAAACTTTGGGGTCAGACCCCAAAGCGGACTTAAGGGTCTGACCCCCGACACCGGCCACTTGCTAGGCGTGTCCTGCCGGTGCCACCCTGAGGTCATGCCAACCGTCATGACACACCCTCCATGCTGGCCCTCCCACAGCTGAGTCACGCGGTGCTGCAGAGCCTGCGCGAGCACCTGCGGCCGCTGGTGGCCTACCATCTCTTCTTCACCCTGCTGGCCTCGAGCCTGGTGCTGCCGGCGGTGGCCTGGACCCTCACCCGCCTGCTGGGCCAGTTCGGCCGGCCGGTGCTGACCAACGCCGAGCTGATCGACATCCTGATGAGCCCCGGGGGCCTCCTCTGGCTGCTGGCGGCCATCGGTCTCTCCTTCCTGGTGCTCTACGTGCAGCAGGCCGGCATGATCCTGGTGGCGGTGCGCCCCCGGGACAACCACTACCGGCTGGCCTTCGAGGCGCTGTGGACGAGCCTGCGCCGCCTGCCTGCGCTGGCCGGCCTGGTGGTGCTGCAGGTGGGCACCCACCTGCTGCTGCTGGTGCCGGTGGCCTTCGCCGTGGCCTGGCTCTACGGGGTCTTCCTCGGTGGGCTGGATCCCTACTACGTGCAGCGCGTGCGCCCGCCGGCGCTGTGGCAGTTCCTGGCCGTCGCCAGCCCGCTGCTGGTGATCTGGGCGGGACTGGCCGCGACCCTCTACTTCCGCTGGATCCTCGCCCTGCCGCTGGTCGTGCTGGAGAACCTGTCGCCCCGCAAGGCGCTCGACCGCAGCCACCACCTGACCCGCAGCCGACGCCATCACATCGCCGTGGCGGTGATCGCCCTGCTGGTGGTGATCATCGCCCTGCCGTTCCTGGCCACCACCCTCTTCGACCGGGCCTTCACGCCACTGCTGTGGTGGCTGCCGGAGCGCAACGCCGTGCTCATTCCGGCGATGCTCGGCTACCTCACCGCCTACGTGCTGCTGACGCTCGCCATCACCTTCGTGGGTATCGCCGCCAACGCCCTGCTCTCGGCCTGCCTCTACCTGCGCCTGGCCCATCGCGAGCCGCGCCCCGCCCCGCCCCCGGCGGACGCCCATCCGGGCCGGCTGGCCTGGGGGGTGGAGCTCGGGGTGATCGCCTTCGCCCTCTTCCAGGCCTGGCTGATCGTCAACAGCTTCGAGCTGCGCGACCAGGTCACCAACATCGCCCACCGGGGCAGTTCCCTGGCGGCGCCGGAGAACACCCTGGCGGCGGTGCGGCGTGCCGTCACGGATGGCGCCGACTACGTGGAGATCGACGTGCGCCTCACCGCCGACGAGCAGGTGGTGCTCTACCACGACCGCAGCCTCTCCCGGCTGATCGGCGACCCGCGGGACCTGCGCGAGCTCGACCGCGAGGAGCTGGCCGCCTTCGACGTGGGCAGCTGGTTCGGCGACGCCTTCGTCGGCGAGCGGATCCCCGGCCTCGACGAGGCACTGGCGGCGGTTCGCGGCCGCAGCCGCCTGATGATCGACATGAAGCCCGACCCGGGTCGCGAGGTGGCCCTGGTCGAGGCGGTGATCGAGGCCCTGCATCGCGAGGCCGAAGCGCGTGCCGACTGCCTCGCCAGGACCCGCGACGCCAGGGAAGCGGCGTTCTGCGGCAACCCGGACGTGATCGGCGAGACGCGCCTGGCCACCATGTCGCCGTCGCTGGTGCGGGAGATCAAGGTACGCGAGCCGGCGCTCCAGACCACCCTGCTGGCCCAGCTGATCCTGCCCGGGACCCTCGACCGGGGCAGTTTCGACGCCCTGGGCCTGCGCCACAACCGCATCACCGACAACGAGATCCGCCTCGCCCGGACCTACGGCTACGAGATCCACGCCTGGACCATCAACGATCGGGCGCGCATGTCGCAGCTGATCGACCTGGGGGTCGACGCCATCATCACCGACCGCCCGGAGCTGCTCGGCGAGCTGATCGACGACCGCCGCAACCTCAGCGACGGCGCCCTGCTGCTGGTCAAGCTGCGCAACTGGCTGCGCAGTTAATCGCCCATCACCACGCCTTCGCGGCGCGGGTCGGCGCCACCGAAGAAGCCCTCGTCGGTGACTCGCAGCGCCTGCAGGCCGCTGACCAGTTCGCGCTCGCTGGCGTCGTGGCCCCGGGCGTTCAGCGCCTCCAGGGTCGCGGCGGGGAAGCGCCCCTCCTCCAGGAACGCCGGCCCGCCCAGGGTGATGGCGTGGGGCAGGTCCAGCGCCTCCTGGGCGTCGAGCCCCCAGTCGAGCATCGCCACCAGCGCCTTGGCGGTGTAGTGGATGATCGCCGCCCCGCCCGGGGAGCCGAGGCTCGCCACCAGGTCGCCGCTGTCGCGGTCGAAGACCAGGGTGGGGCTCATGCTCGAGCGCGGCCGCTTGCGGGCTTCGACGCGGTTGGCGATGGGCGTGCCCGCCTCGTCCTCGGGCGTGAAGGAGAAGTCGGTGAGCTCGTTGTTGAGCAGGTAGCCGCCAGGCAGGCCGGTGCCGCCGTCGGCCAGGATCCGCGCACCGAAGGCCGACTCGATGGTGGTGGTCATGGCGATGGCGTTGCCCTGCTCGTCGACGATGCTGATGTGGCTGGTGCCGTACTCGGGCTGGTCGGGCTGCACCGCCCAGGCGGTGGCCATCTTCCCGGGATAGCCCGGCTCGGCACCGCCGTTGCCCAGGCTCTCGTCGCCGAGCAGCCCGGCGCGCAGCGCCAGGTAGTCGGGCTCGAGCATGCTCGACCAGCCGCCGCCGGGGGGGTCGACGAAATCCGGGTCGGCGATGTACTTGCCGCGGTCGGCGAAGGCCAGCCGCGAGGCGTCGAGGAACTGGTGCAGCCACGCCTCGCCGGGCAGGCCGTCGACCAGCGGCTCCTCCACCGCCGGCAGATGCTCGAGGATGCCGAGGATCTGCATCACGGTCAGGTGCCCGGACGAGGGCGGCGGGAAGCCGCACACGGTATAGGCCTGCCAGTCGGTGCACAGCGGCTCGCGCGTCTTGGCCGCGTAGCTCGCCATGTCCTCGAGGCTCAGACTGCCGGGGCGCTGGAGGTGGTCCTGCACCCGGAACACCAGGTCCTCGGCGATGGCCCCGGTATGCAGCGCCTTGCTGCCATGCTCGGCGATCTCGCGCAGGATGGCGCCGAGAGCGGGGTTCCTGAGTTCATGCCCCACCGCCAGGGCCTCGCCGTCGTCATCGTAGTAGAAGCCGCTGCCCAGCGGATCGTCACGCAGGCGCTCCTCGCCGGCCAGGCTGGAGTGCAGCCGCGGGCTGACCGCGAAGCCCTGCTCGGCCAGGGCGATGGCCGGGGCGAAGAGCTCGGCCCAGGGCAGCGTCCCGTGCTTCTTGTGGGCCATCTCGAGCATGCGCACCGTGCCGGGCACCCCCACCGAGAGGCCACTGGCGGCGGCGTCCATGAACGCCAGCGGCTCACCCTCCTCGTCCAGGAAGAGGCTTTCATCCACCCCGCCCGGCGCCATCTCGCGGCCGTCGAAGGCCGTGACGTTCTCGCCGTCGAAGTGCATCAGGAAGGCCCCCCCGCCGATGCCGCTCGACTGGGGCTCCACCAGGGTCAGCACCATCTGCACGGCGATGGCCGCATCGATGGCACTGCCACCGGCCTTGAGCACCTGGTAGCCGGCGTCGGTGGCCAGCGGGTTGGCGGCGGCCACCGCGAAGCGCTGGGTCGCCCAGCCGGGCTTCTCCTCGAAACCGGAAGCGACCTCCGGCGCGATGGCCGGGATGTCGTACTCGAAGGCCACCTCCGCCTGGGCGGACAGCGGCAGGCCGAGCATCAGCGCCGCGGCGAGCGGCACCAGGGCTCGGCAGCGGAAGGGAATGGCGGGGGTCGTCATGATCAACTCTCCTTGTGGTCGTCGACGGGGTCGGGAGAGTTTCAGCATAGGCGAAAACGCATGCAGGACGCCCGGCCGATGTGAGCCGGCCGGGCGTCCTGTATCGGGGTCAGACCCCTAAGTCAATTTTGGGGTCAGACCCCAAAGGGGACTTAGCCGAGGGTTTCCCCCGCCAGCATGAACCAGGTCTCGAGCACCGCGTCGGGGTTGAGCGAGACCGAGTCGATGCCCTGCTCCATCAGCCACTTGGCCAGGTCGGGGTGGTCCGAGGGGCCCTGGCCGCAGATGCCGATGTACTTGCCCTGGGCCTTGCACGCCTGGATCGCCATGGCCAGCAGCCGCTTCACCGCCGGGTTACGCTCGTCGAACAGGTGGGCGACGATGCCGGAGTCGCGATCCAGGCCCAGGGTGAGCTGGGTCAGGTCGTTGGAGCCGATGGAGAAGCCGTCGAAGTGCTCGAGGAAGTCGTCGGCCAGCAGCGCGTTGGCCGGCAGCTCGCACATCATGATCACCTTGAGCCCCCTGTCGCCGCGGGCCAGGCCGTTGGCCGCCAGCAGGTCGACCACCTCGCGGGCCTCGTCGGTGGTGCGCACGAAGGGCACCATGATCTGGACGTTGTCCAGGCCCATCTCCTCGCGCACGCGCTTCAGGGCGCGGCACTCGAGCTCGAAGCAGGGGCGGAAGGAGTCGGAGATGTAGCGGGCGGCGCCGCGGAAGCCGAGCATGGGGTTCTCCTCGCCCGGCTCGTAGAGCTTGCCGCCGATCAGGTTCTCGTACTCGTTGGACTTGAAGTCCGACAGGCGCACGATCACCGGCTTGGGGTAGAAGGCCGCGGCCAGGGTGGAGATGCCCTCGACCAGCTTGTCGACGTAGAAGCCGACCGGATCGGTGTAGCCCGCGGTGCGCAGGTCGATGGTCTGCTGCAGGTCGAGCGGCAGGGTGTCGTACTCGAGCAGCGCCTTGGGGTGCACGCCGATCATGCGGTTGATGATGAACTCCAGGCGCGCCAGGCCGACGCCGGCATTGGGCAGGCCGGCGAAGCCGAAGGCGCGGTCGGGGTTGCCGACGTTCATCATGATCTTGAAGGGGATCTCGGGCATGGCGTCGACGCTGGTCACCCGGCGATCGAACTCCAGCAGCCCCTCGTAGACATGGCCGGTGTCGCCCTCGGCACAGGAGACGGTGACGTCGCGACCGTCGGACAGCGCCTCGGTGGCGTCGCCGCAGCCCACCACGGCGGGAATGCCCAGCTCGCGGGCGATGATCGCCGCGTGACAGGTACGGCCGCCGCGGTTGGTGACGATGGCCGAGGCGCGCTTCATGATCGGCTCCCAGTCGGGGTCGGTCATGTCGGTGACCAGGACGTCGCCGGGATGCACCTTCTCCATGTCGTCCGGGGAGAAGACGACCTTCACCGCACCGCGGCCGATGCGCTGGCCGATGGCGCGGCCGGCGACCAGGGTGCGCCCCTTCTCCTTGAGCTGGAAGCGCTCGAGCTTGCCGCCCTCCTGCTGGGAGACCACGGTCTCGGGCCGGGCCTGGACGATGTAGAGCTTGCCGTCGTCACCGTCCAGCGCCCACTCGATGTCCATGGGGCGCTGGTAGTGCTCCTCGATGGTCACCGCCTGGCGTGCCAGGGCCATGACCTGCTCGTCGTCGAGGCAGAAGCGGCCGCGCTCCTTGAGCGGCACGTCCACGGTGGCCACCGACTTGCCGGCGCTGGCGTCGTCGGTATAGACCATCTTGATCAGCTTGGAGCCCAGGTTGCGGCGCAGTACCGCCGGGCGGCCGGCGGCCAGTGTCGACTTGTGGACGTAGAACTCGTCGGGGTTGACCGCGCCCTGCACCACGGTCTCGCCCAAGCCCCAGGAAGCGGTGACGAAGACCGCATCGCGGTAGCCGGACTCGGTGTCCAGGGTGAACATCACGCCACTGGCCCCTGTCTCGGAGCGCACCATCTTCTGGATGCCGGCGGAGAGCGCCACGTTCTCGTGGGCATAGCCGCGGTGCACCCGGTAGGAGATGGCGCGGTCGTTGAACAGCGAGGCGAACACCTCGTGCACGGCGCGCTTGATGTTGTCGAAGCCCTCGATGTTGAGGAAGGTCTCCTGCTGGCCGGCGAAGGAGGCGTCGGGCAGGTCCTCGGCGGTGGCCGAGCTGCGCACCGCGGCCTTGAGGCCGGGATGCCGGGTGACCAGCCGGTCGTAGGCGGTGCGCAGGTGCTGCTCGAAGGTCGGCGGCAGCGGGGTGTCGATCACCCACTGGCGGATCTCGGCACCGACGCGGGCCAGCTCGCCCACGTCATCGACGTCGAGCCGGGCCAGCGCCTGGTTGATCCGGTCGTTGAGCCCCTCGTGGGAGAGGAATTCACGGTAGGCGTGGGCCGTGGTGGCAAAGCCGCCGGGCACGGTGACACCGGCTCCGGACAGGTTCGAGATCATCTCGCCGAGCGAGGCGTTCTTGCCCCCGACACGCTCGACGTCGTCCATGCCCAGCTGATCGAACCACAGAATGTACTCGTCCACATGACCTCCCAGGATATCGACGATTGAGACTTCATGCCGGATGACGGTGTCCCTCGCAAGGGCATGAAGGGATGGTCGCGACTCTAACAGCGGTCGACCATATTCGCCATTGGTCTAACATCGAAGTCACTGGAGGATTTTTACAACAATCGGTGAATATCCCGGATTCCTGTAGTGACCCGGGCAGGAGGGGCAACGGGGCCCGTCGCTTGTTCCCGGCGTTGCCAGCATCGACAATGGGCCATCTCCGCCCGAGTGACTGGACCGACCATGACCCGTACCGCCTTCTTCATCTCCGACGGCACCGGCATCACCGCCGAGAGCCTGGGACGCAGCCTGCTGGCACAGTTCGAGAACGTCGAGATTCGCATGATGACCAAGCCCTACATCGACTCGGTGGAGAAGGCGCGCGCCCTGGTGGAGGTGATCGAGGCCACCGCCGTGCACGACGGCGAACTGCCGATCATCATCGATACCATCGTCGACGAGACGATCCGCGAGGTGATTCGCGACGCCACCGGCTTCAAGATCGACATCTTCTCGACCTTCCTGGCGCCGCTGGAACAGGAGCTGGCGACCCACTCCAGCTACACCGTGGGGCGCACCCACTCCATCGGCAAGGACGAGGTCTACATGGATCGCATCCACTCGGTGCACTTCGCCCTGGACAACGACGACGGCGCCCGCACTCACCAGTACGACAAGGCCGACGTGATCCTGATCGGCGTTTCGCGCTGCGGCAAGACGCCGACCTCGCTCTACCTGGCGCTGCAGTTCGGCATCCGTGCCGCCAACTACCCGCTCACCGAGGACGACCTGGACGAGGACGGCACGCTCAAGCTGCCCAGGGCCCTGGCGGCCCACCGCCACAAGCTGTTCGGGCTGACCATCGACCCGCGCCGCCTGGCGGCGATCCGCCACGAGCGCCGGCCCAACAGCCGCTACAGCTCCATGGACCAGTGCATGCAGGAGGTCGGCCAGGCCGAGGGGCTCTACCGCCAGATGCACATTCCCTACATCGACACCACCCGCTTCTCGGTGGAGGAGATCTCCACCCGCATGATCGCCGAGATGGGCCTGACCCGGCGGTTCTCGCCGCGCTGAATGCCTGCATTGATCTGCCAGCGATCATTACCTATCGTGACGGCTGCCGGCCGTCCCGACGCCAGGCAGGAAAGCCTGTCGTCTCATTGTGATACCGTCATGCGACACCACTCGCCGCGCAAGGAACGCGACCCGATGACATGGACTTCGCTCTCTCCCTCTTCCCGCGGCACCCCCCGGAGGAGGCTGCGATGATCAGGAAGCTGCTGGGCAAGGCCATCGAGGTCTGGGTCATCAAGCAGATCGATGATGGCGTCCTGCACCTCTGCGGGGTCGGCACCCCACAGACCACGCAGAAGCGCAAGGCCGTGAGCGAGGCCCTGGAACGGGGCAACTATCGCGGCGGCGTGCGCATCGGCCAGACCGGCGTGGTGCTCAACAGCCGGCTCTTCGAGGCCCTGGTCCCCGTCGATGCGCTCAGGCTCGAGCATGAGCATCTCGCCCTCTGGCGGGGCCTGACCTGGCAGGTTTCCCGTGTCCCGCAGCACTGCTGGCATCACGAAGGCCGCCTGGTGGCCCACCCCGACCCCTTCGGCAACCTGTCAGGCCTGGTCAGCAGCGAGGACGTCGCCACCATCCGCGACAGCATCGATGACGATGCCATCAAGCCGGCCAGCGTCGAGTTCCGGCCCGGCGACGCCCTGGAGGACCCTTACGCCGATATCCACGAGGCCGTCCATCAGGCCCGTGCGCGTCGGTACGCGAAGGACAAGGGCTGGCGAGAGGACGGCAGCTGGGGACATCTCCCCAAGCCCCCTGA
>NZ_JBMHFZ010000028.1:0-48342 GCF_049166755.1 Halomonas terrestris
GCCACCGGCGGCTACGGCGCCCTGGGCTTCGAATACGACCACAACGCCAACCGCACGGCGCGGCTCAGCGACGGCCAGCGGCACAGCTACCAGGTCAACCGCAGCAACAACTGGTTGCTCGAGGCCGAAACCCAGAGCTACCAGCACGACGCCGCCGGCAACCTCGTGCAGCGCGGCCAGGACACCTTCGTCTACGACAGCCACCACCGGCTGATCGAGGCCACGGTGGATGGCACCAAGGCGACCTACGCCTACAACGTCCACCACCAGCGCACCAGCAAGACCGTCAACGGCACCACGACCCGGTTCTTCTACGGCCCCGGGGGCGAGCTGCTCAGCGAAATGGTGGTTGGCGCCGGCCTGGGCCCCAACGAGATCGTATGGCTGGACGGCACCCCGCTGGCCTATCTCACCGACGATGCGATCTACCAGGTCCACGTCGATCACCTGGGCACACCCCAGGTGCTGACCGATGACACCGGCGCCATCGCCTGGGAGGGCCGCTACTGGCCCTTTGGCAGGGCATTCGCCATCACCACCGGTAGCCTGACGTTCAACCTGCGCTTCCCGGGCCAGTACCTCGACGCCGAGACCGGGCTCCACTACAACTGGCGCCGCTATTACGACCCGCAGACCGGGCGCTACCTGACCAGTGATCCGATTGGGCTGGCGGGCGGGCTGAATCCCTATCTGTATGCCGAGGCAAATCCCCTCTACTTGATCGACACTGTGTTGTTGTTCGCTGTCATGTGGCCACTGCTAACATATATATATGGCTGGGAGTATTGGACTAGCACCGAATGGATTGTCAGAAGAGCGGAGCTATTCATAAATTGGGTGTTGCCAGCCATATTAGCTATTGGGTTTTGGAGAATCAAACAGGCGACGCCAGGTAAGATGGCTGTTTCAGCTCGAATCGTCGATGCACGGACAGGGTGTCCAGTAAGTACGCAAAGACTGATTGTTAGATATGTCGCCTATTACGTGTCCTTTATACCTTTGGGTCTTGGCATTATTTGGGTTGCCTTTGATTCGAGGAAACAAGGGTGGCACGATAAAATTGCCGGGACGGTCGTTGTTAGAAGAAAGAGCCATGGACCAGCCCCGGTGGCTTTTGAGGAACACTAACCCCAGTCTATAAATGGCCAGTGCGCCATCTCATTGCTAGGAGAGTGTAGACCACTTCAGCGAAGTGGTCTCTTGCAGAACCTTTATCTAACGCCTGGGTTTGCCTGGGGAGATCTATATTCCGTATTTATAATGGAGATGTTCTATGCGGTACTTAAAATACGCGGCGTTCCTATCTGTATACATTATCCCCTTGATGGCTGGCTTGGGAGCAGCAATAGTTGTCGCTCCCTACTTTATTGACGCTGTTCTGGGGGAGGCGTCAGCACCTTTCCCAGCACGATCTTTTTTCCAGGCCGCCTCGCTCGGAGTGGCAGGGGGTGTCATGACATGTGCTTGGCTGGTCGGGGTTGAAATGATAGCCGGTATACACAGCAAGCGCTTTGATAGTGATTATCCCAGCGAGGGCCGCGTTATTCAAGACATGGATAACACGATGTTGTTTCTGAGCGAGGATGGTGAAATTATTACACCGTTCCATGCTTATCATCTAAAAGTGCCAAGAGGGAAGAGAAAAACCCTGCCAGCTACGATGGAAAATGCAATGATAGTCCCGCTAGAAGGCCCTATAAGAACCCTTCATAATACAAAAGTCATTGGTCCCTGGGGCGTTACTAAGCGGCAGCGATTCTTTTCACGATTATGTTCGGCGTGGATTATTGATGTTGAGATGCGTGATACACGGATCACATTTGATAGTGTTAAGGAGGAAGTGGTAAGGCGGCTGGAGAAAAATGAAAATTATATCTACCATTTTGGCATCTCTAAGAAAGACCTA
This sequence comes from Halomonas terrestris, assembly GCF_049166755.1. Taxonomy (NCBI): domain Bacteria; kingdom Pseudomonadati; phylum Pseudomonadota; class Gammaproteobacteria; order Oceanospirillales; family Halomonadaceae; genus Halomonas; species Halomonas terrestris. Next base: position 1,907 of record NZ_JBMHFZ010000028.1, read on the forward strand.
GAGCACAAGGTTAATTTGATTTGGCGAGCTGGATCAATGAAACAACTTTTTTCAGTATTTGGCCTTGTTGAGAATGATACATTCAATAAGCGCTGATTCTGCATTGATGGTATTCACCTCACCGCCGCCCGGATTTACCCATCGGCGCGGCCAGCCCAAGCCAGCCGCGCCGTTGTCTCCTCTACCCCACGCTGAATAACCGGCTCGCCCGCTGTGTCCTGCTGCGCACCACCTGCTGGGTGATATCCGCCCGCGTCTCCACCAGGGTGAAGAGCTGCTTGGCCCGCGTCACTGCGGTATAGAAGAGCTCTCGCGTCGCGATCGGGTTCGGCGCGTCCGGCATCACCAGCGCGGCGTGAGCGAACTCCGAGCCCTGTGACTTGTGAACCGTCATGGCGAACACCGTCTCAATCCGCTGCAGACGGCTCGGCAGCACCCAGCGAATCCCTCCTGACCCATCACCCGCCGGAAAGGCCACGCGCAGACCCATGTCGCCCGTGGCTTCGTTGACCGGCACCCGCAGGGTGATCCCGATATCCCCATTCATCAACTTCAGGCTGTAGTCGTTGCCCGTAACCAGTACGGGCCGGCCCTCATACCAGTGGCTCCCGCCGGCATCCTGGGGCAGGTGGCCAGAGGCGACCAGCTGGGCCTCGATGCGAGGCGTCAGCCCCTCGACCCCAGCCGGCCCACGACGCAGCGAGCAGAGCAGCTGGAACTGGCTGTGCGCGGCAATCACCTGCGCGGCCCAGGCATCGAAGGCCTCCTTGCCGGCCATGTTGTCCGGCCGGTTCTTCTCCAGCACCTCGAGGTAGTGGGCATAGCCATGCCCGCGCCCGGGCACGCCGTTCACCACCAGGGCCTCGAGGGCAGCATCCCCGATCTCCTCCAGGGAAAGCCGGTGAAGATCCTGTCGTGACGTGTCAGCGAGGATCTTGCTGACCTCCCCTGGCTGATTGGTGTTGATTGCCCGCGCCAACCGCCCAATGCCGCTGTTGGCCCCGAAGCGGTAGCTGTGTCGGAGCATGGCGATCGACTGATCCAGCCGCCTCGCCGGCCGGCACACCAGGGCCGGCTCCGGGCCGTCACCCGCCACCCGGGTCAGCCAGGCCTGGGTCTCAGGGGTGTAGTGTCCCTCCACCGCCTGGGCGCACAGACTACCGAGGATGGCGCCAGCTTCCACGGAGGCCAGCTGGTCCTTGTCCCCCAGCAGGATCAATGCAGCGTGGGCGGGAAGGGCATCCAGCAGGCTGACCATCATCTCGACATCGATCATCGAGCCCTCATCGACCACTACGATCTCCGCCGGCAGCGGGTTGAGCCGGTGATGACGGAACTTGCGGGTGTCAGGCCGGGCCCCCAGCAGTCGATGTAGCGTCGTGACGTCGGTGGGAACCGCGGCGCGAACGGCATCGGCATTGGGAATGCCCTCCAGCGCCAGCGACGATACCTGAGCGGCGATCGACTCATTGAGGCGTGCCGCTGCCTTGCCGGTTGGCGCGGCCAGGCGAATCCGCAGGGGCGAGGTGTCACCTGGCGCCAAGGCCAAGGCCTGGAGCAGCGCCAGCAGCTTCACGACCGTGGTGGTCTTGCCGGTACCGGGCCCGCCGGTGATCACGCTGAAGTGCGTGCGAGCGGCGATCGCGCAGGCGAGCTTCTGCCAGTCCGGTGATGGCCCCTCGGGGTTGCCCGGGAACAACGCCTCGAGGAGCTCCGCCATTCTGGCCTCATCGATGTCCCGGGCCTGTGCGAGCTTGTCCTCGATGGCGCGGGTGATATCGCGCTCATAGCGCCAGTAGCGGTGCAGGTAGAGCTGGTTGTCCCGCAGCACCAGGGGCCGGCGTTCGGCGCCCTCGATGCTGACCAGCTCGCTGTGCGCCAGTGCCTCCCGCCAGGCCGCCAGATCGATCCAGCCCATCAGGTCTTCCGGCGTCGTTGCCGGCTGGGTGTCGTTCGGTGCGAGATCCACCTGGACCACAGCACCGCCTGGGTTGCGCAGTACCTCTTCCAGGTCGAGCAGCAGGTGGCCACGGCCACTCTGATGGCTGGCCAAGGTCCCGGCCAGCAGCACCATGGGGTCGACGTCCGGACGCTGGCGGGCCAGGAACTCGGCGAAAGCGGTATCCAGGGCGCGTACCCAGCCGGCGTCACGCCACTGACGGAGCAGCGTGACCATGGCCTGGGTGCCTTGCAGTGGGGCGTCAGCCCCGGTGGGCATCAGCGGCAGGGTATCCGTCGCCATCAGGCAATCTCCTCAGCAGTGGCGGTGGCATCAGCGAACAGGGCGTCCAGGGCCTCGATCAGCTCGCGTGACGGTTTCTCGTGGTAGACCCCGCGCCCGGGCTCCCCGGTACCCCGCAGGTAGACGTACAGGGCGCCGCCTACGTGGGTGTCGTAGTCGTAGTCCGGCAGGCGCTGCCGCAGGTGGCGATGGAGCGCCAGCAGGTACAGGGCCAGCTGGACGTCATGGCGTTTCTCCGCCATGGACTGGCGCATCGCGGCGGGGTGATAGTGCCCGGCGTCAGGCCCCAGCCAGTTCGATTTCCAGTCGAGGACGTAGTAGCGCCCCTCGTGCTCCACGGTCAGGTCGATGAACCCCTTGAGCATCCCATTGAGCCGGTTATACGCAAGGGCCGGCCGGCGGATACCGCCGAGGGTGTGAGCCTGCAGGAGCTGGTCCAGCGCCGGGGTCGCCACCTGGTGCACGCCGAACCAGAAGTCCTGCTCGACCAGGTAGCGCGACAGCCCCACCGGGGCCATACCCGGGGCCTCTGCCAGCAGCGGGGTCTGCAGAAGCGTCGTGAGCCACTCATCCAGCCCCTTTGCCTCCTGCTCCCAGCCGCGCACCCGGCACCGACGCTCGATCATCTGGCGGCGTTCGGTGGTCTCCGCGAGGGCCTGAGCGAAGCCCTTCTGACCGGCCCACTCCAGGACGCCATGGAGGAAGTTGCCGGCCTCGGGGCCGCGGGCAAAGGCGTGGATCGTGCCCGGGGCAGGCGTGCCCGAGGCTTGGCCCAGGTAAACACTGGCCTCATCCGCCTGGGTGGCCTGCGCCGGCGTGTCGGGGGCCAGGTCACTGGAGGTAGCGCCACCGCGCTCCACGATCGCGGTGTAGCTGCTGATCCACCACGGGGCAAAGGCCACGTGGGTCGGTCGACGGGCCGGCTGGAAGGTGGCGGCATCGACGCTCGGCGGCACGACGGTACAGGACACGTCCTCGTCGACCACTGACCAGGCCACCTCCCCGCACCCGGCCAGGGCTTCCTGTGCCTTGTCTTCGAGCTCAGCGGCTGACTTCATCGGCTGCCCCCCGGCCAGCAGGTAGCCCAGGCTGCCCTTGTGCAGTTGGGGGAGCTTGGCGTTGCCCGGGGCCAGCGGGGCGATACCCAGGAAGGCGGCGTGCCGGGCCCGGGTCAGAGCAACGTAGAGCAGGCGCATGTCCTCGGAGAGACGCTCGTCGTCGGCCTCGCTGAACGCGTAGGGCGCGTCCTTCTTCTTGCCCAGCTCGATCACCAGGCCGTCCTTGTCGTAGGTGGGTCGGCCGCGGCGCCCATCGACCTCGTTCCAGTGGCTGATGAAGGGCAGCAACACCAGGGGGTACTCGAGTCCCTTGGACTTGTGGATGGTCACCACCTTGATCAGCTCCGCGTCGCTCTCCAGGCGCAGCACCTGCTCTTCACCGGTGGGGTTGTTGATGTGCTCGGCGAGCTCGCGGATCAGCGCCTGCTCGCCGTCGAGCAGCTCGCTGGCCTGCTGAGCCCATTCGGCGAGGTGCAGGACATTGGTCAGGCGCCGTTCGCCCCCGGTCTCGGCCAGCAGCCGGCGGGCCAGGTCGAACTCGTGGATCATGAGTCGCAGCATCGGCAACACACCGACGGCCTGCCAGCGCTGACGGTAGCGGTGGAAGCGGTACTGATAGGCCTCCCACTCCAGTTCGTCCGAGGTCAATCGATCCAGCCAGGCGAGATCGAGCCCCAGGGTCGGGGTCGCCAGGGCGGTACGGACATGACCGTCGTGATCGGGGCTGGCGCAGGCCTGCAGCCAGTAGAGGAGATCTCGGGCCTCTTCGCTGGCGAAGACGCTGTCTCGATCGGACAGGAAGGCGCTGGCCAGCTGGCGCCGGCTCAGTGCCTCGCGCATGACCGCGGCCTCGTTCTTGTCGCGCACCAGGATCGCCACATCGGACGGCTTGAGCGGCGTGAGGGTATCACCCGCCTGGAACCCTGCCTGCCCCTCACGGGCCTGCTGGAGCCACTGGGCGAGCTGCTCGGCGGCGTGCTCGGCCATAGTCTTCTGGTAGACCTTGGGACGCACCTTGTCATCCGGTGCCAGCCACCAGGCATTCAGGGCCGGGGCCGGCTGGCCCTGCAGCACCAGTACCTCCTCACGCCCCTTGGCCTTGACCGGGTGGAAGGGGAGTGGGTCATGGCCCTCGGCCCGGAAGCGGAAGGCGCCGGCCGGGTGCTGTTCGGCGTGGGCGAACAGCGCGTTCACGGCCTGGACCATGGCGTCGCTCGAGCGGAAGTTGCGGTCCAGGGTGTACAGCCGCTCCGCCGTATCCTGCTTGGCCTTGAGGTAGGTGCGAATATCGGCACCCCGGAACGAGTAGATGGCCTGCTTGGGGTCACCGATCAGGATGATCCCGGTCTGCTCGTCGTTGGCGCTGACGCGATAGACCTGCTCGAAGATGCGGTACTGCAGAGGGTCGGTGTCCTGGAACTCGTCGATCATGGCGACCGGGAACTGCTCTCTGATCCGTTGTGCCAGCGCCGGCCCATTCTCGCCGGCGAGCGCCGCGTCCAGGCGATTGAGCAGGTCATCGAAGCCCATCTCGGCCCGACTCTGCAGCTGGCGCTGGATCGCCTCGAGGACCCAGTCGCGAGCGTCGGCCAGCAGGTGCGGACGCAGATTCGGTATCAACGCGGCAACGCTCTGCCACGCATCCACGAGCGCGTAGAAGGGGTGGTCCGGTACCGCATGCCCCTTCTTGAGCTTCATGGTCTGGGCGCCCAGCTTGGGCAGGAAGTCGTTGGCGGGCCCGCCATGGGCCCACGCCTCGACACCCTCGACCCATTCGGCAAAGGTGTCGTCATCGTCCTTGCCCCGGAAGGAGTTGCCGTTCATGCCGGCACGCAGCTCCCACAGCTGGGCTCGCAGGGCCTCCTGGTCGCCCAGCCAGGCGTCACGGGCCTGCTGCTCGGCGTCGCGTGCGCCCTGGGTGCGACTGCCCATCTCGGCGAGTTTCACGTCCAGGGGGCGCGGGTCCACCGGGGCCTCGTTGAACTCAAGGCGTGCCTCTTCGCGCTTGAGCAGGTCCTTGACCGCCTTGCGCAGCTCATCCGGCGACTTGAACTCCTCATAGACCATGGCGGCAAGCGCGGGAGAGAGGGGGTAGAAGCGCGTGCGCCAGTAGTCCTGCACCGCTTCGGCGATCACCTCGGTCTGATCGGACAGCAGGGTCTGGGCGAACAGGTTGCCGCTGTCGAAGGCATGCTCCACCAGCATCTTGTAGCACCAGCTGTGGATCGTGGAGACCGCGGCGTCATCCATCCACTCCGCCGCCATCTGCAGCCGGCGAGCACAGGTCTTCCAGGCGGCCGGGGGATACTCGTTGCGCAGCGCCAGCAACGGGTCGCCGCTGGCAAGGTCTGCCGTCTCCGGGTCTTCGCGGAAGGCGTCGGCCGCCTCCACTAGGCGCTGCCGGATGCGTCCCTTGAGCTCCTGGGTCGCGGCCTCGGTGAAGGTCACCACCAGGATCTCCGGCGGGGTCAGCAGCCGGCCGAAGCCGTTGTCACGAGGCTGCTCGTCGTCCTCCGGCATGCCATGGCCTAGCACGAGGCGAACGTAGAGCAGGGCGATGGTGAAGGTCTTGCCGGTACCGGCACTGGCTTCGATCAGCTGGCTGCCACGCAGGGGCAGATCAAGAACAAGCGACATCAGTTCGTCTCCTGGTAGACCTGCTGGCGCAGGGGGGCGTAGAGCGTGGTGGCGAGCTCACGGAACCGCCCGTCGGGGTCCAGCGAAGCGAAGTCCGGGTAGTGGCGGGCGATGGTCAGGCTCTGCTCGAGCTCCTCCTCGAACGCGGTCTCGACCTTCAGCCGGTCGGCGCTGTCGTCCTCCCACAGGTTGAGGTCCAGCGCCAGGAAGGCGGCCTTGCAGGTCAGCGGCAGCGGGGCGTGCATGCCGGTCAACCAGGTGTCGAGCAGCTGCCCGAGGGTGCCACGGGCTGCCTCGGCGCTCATGCCATCGAGCATGACATCACCGGTCTGGCCGACGATGATGCTCGGGGTGTTCTCGGTGACCAGCTGCAGCGCCAGGTGGTAGGGCCAGTGCTTGATCAGCGAGGTCCACTTCACGCGATCGCCCTCGTGGAGCTTCGACGTCTCGAGGACCACCCGGGACGTCATGCCGGCGGCGTTTTCCACCACCTGATCCAGGCTGTCCTCCAGCAGCAGCTCGCCATGCGCGAAGTGCACTTCCGGGGCGGGGTCGCGCCGGACGGGGGAGTCCTGCAGGTAGGCCCGGTACCGAGCCAGCTGAGAGAGCAGCGGGGCGGTGAGCCCCTCGGCGACCGTGCCGGCGAACGGCTCATGGGGCATTTCGCCTTCGCGCATGCGCCGATCCACTGCCGCCTCCAGCAGCGTCTCGGGGTCGAGGGAGGGATCGAGCGCCAGCTGCAAGCCGACGGGCTGGAGGAGCGCGTCCTGCTGCTTCCACACCTCCAGGTTGTCGTAACCGAACGGCTCGGCATCCTGGCTGACCAGTTGCTGATCGGGGAAGAAGATCCCGAGGCGCTGGCGGTAAAGCTGGTCGATGGGGCGACGGAGGAAGCTGGCCAGCTCGCGCAAGGTCACCGGGGTTTCCGGCCGCCACTCGCTCAGCACGTTTCCGCCCGGGGCATGGCTTGCCGCATCCTGAGGCGCGTGGTGCAGGTGCTCCCATTCGTCGGCGTAGGTGATCAGGCCCGCTGCCGCTTCGCCGTCGCGGTAGTACGTCGCGCTGAACGGCTGCAGCGGGTGCTCGGTGGTGAGCGCCTCCACCAGCCGGGCGCCGCTGTGCTCGGTGTCGTCGCCCGCCAGCCGCCAGGCCGCGGCGAGATGGTCACGCAGCTGCCCGACCAGCACCGAGGCAGCCCGTTCCGAGTTGTCGCGGATGCTGCGTCCCACCCAGCTGATCGAAAGGTGCTTGCGAGCCGACAGCAGGGCCTCGAGCATCAGGTACCGGTCGTCCTCGCGGCGTGAGCGATCCCCCGGGCGGTACTGGCCCGGGCGCGACATGATGTCGAAGTCCATCTGCTGCTGGGCCCGCGGGTAGTCTCCGTCATTCATACCCAGCAGGTAGACGTGCTGGAAGGGGATGGCCCGCATCGGCATCAGGGTCGCGAAGGTCACGGCGCCGCCGAGGAAGCGTTGTGACAGCGGGTTCTCGTCGACTCGTGCAAGCCAGGTTTCCCTGACGATGTTCAGCGGCAGCGGTTCACCGAACTCGGCGCCATCGGCCTCATCCAACCAGTTCTCCAGCCCGGCCTCGAGCGCCAGCAGCAAACGCTCCTCCTGGCGACTGTCGGCCTGGAAGACGTCCTCGAGCAGCCGGGACAGCAGCGGCACCCAGTCACGCACGCTGCGGTTCGTAGAGAGCTCGCGCCAGTAGTGGTCCAGGGTGTCCGCCAGCTGGTAGAGCGGTCCGACCAGGGCGGCATCGAGGCCGCTGACCTCACCATAAGGGGCGATGTCTTCCCAGTCGGCCTCATCGACGTCGTCGGCATCGCCGAATGCGAAGCCTGCCAGCATCCGGTCGAGTCCGAAGCGCCAGCTATTGCGCTCATCGTCGCCCGGCAGCGAGAGGGCATCCCGGTGTTCGCCATGCAGGCCCCAGCGGATATTCGCCCCGCCGATCCAGCGGCGCAGCATCGCCAGGTCCGCCTCGGAGATGCCGAAGCGCCGGCGCAGCGCCGGAACATCGAGCAGATCCAGCACATCGCTGGCGGTGACCCGCAGCTGCGGCAGGTTGAGCAGGGTCTCCAGGGCCACCAGCAGCGGCGCATGGTGACGCTGGCGCTGATCCGCCAGCTCGTAGGGGATGTAGCGGGGGTGGCTGTAGCCGTACTGGCCGAAAACGGCATGGACATTGGGCGCGAAGGTGTCCGCATCCGGCACCATCACGATGATGTCGCGGGGTTGCAACGCCGGGTCGGCGGCGAAGGCTGCCAGCAGCTGGTCGTGGAGGATCTCGACCTCACGCTGTGGGCTGTGGGCGATGGTGAACTGGATCGAGGTGTCGTTGGCGGGGTCGACCGCCGGCCACTCGTTCAGCGACTCGTGCGCCGGCCGCAGCTGCAGGATGTCGTCCTGGAGCTGGCCCAGCAGGGTATGGGTTGCTCCGGGCTCGAACAGGTCGATGCGCAGGCCATGCCGATCGAACAGCCCGGCGTAGGCGTCCTTCTCGTCACGCTCATCCAGCAGGTGGAGGTAGTCGCGTCCCTGCTTGCCCCAGGCGGCCAGGAGGGGGTGGGCATGCAGGTGCAGGTCGGCCATGTCGATATCGGCGGGGGTGCCCTCGCGGTGGCGCTGGCGCCGGTACTCGGCCCGCAGGAGGGCCTTGCCTTCGACGATGTCGCCCCAGTAGTGCTGGCAAGGGTTCATGGTACACAACAGGATCTGGCAGGCCCCCGAGAGGGCCTCCAGGGCCTCGAGTGACTGGTAGGGCATGGCGGAGATACCGAACACCACCACGCGGCGGGGGAGCCCCTCGGGAAGGGTCTCGGGCGTCAGGTGGCGGGCGGCCTCGATGAATCGACGATGCACTGCTGCGCGGTGGGTCTCGCGGGCCGCCGTCGGCACATCCTCATGGATGTCGCGCCACAGGAGGGCCTGCCAGCGATCCTCGTCGGCAAGGGGCTGAGCCACTCCTTGCGGGCTGATCGTGTGGTCGCGGCCGGCGAGCCATTCGTCGAGCCAGTCGGCCCGATAGACCTGATACTGGTCGTAGAGGTCAGCGAGCCGCTCGGCCAGCTGGAAGTGCTTGCGCTGCTCCTGGTCATCGCCGAGGAACTTGGCCAGCGGCTCATACCCGGGCTCGCCCAGCTTGGCCGGCAGAAGACGCAGCAAACGCCAGCGCAGCTGGGGCTTGTCGAACGGAGAGGCGGTGGGCACCGCGCCCGCGCCCTCGACGGCCTCGATGACGCGGCGGTACGAGTGCCACTGGAAGCGAGCGGGGAGCATGATGTCGGTGGCCATGGCGATCCCCATGCCGCCGCCGGCGCCCCCCGGGCCCGGGTCGGCGCCCAGGGCCATCTGCATCCACTGGGCGATGCCATTGGACTGCACGAGGACCACCTCGGGCTCCAGAGGGCGAAGCGGGTTGCTGCGGGACCACTGGATCACCAGCTCCTGCAGGTCTTCCATGCGGTTGCCGTGGATCACCATGAACCCTGGCGTAAGCTGCTCTGACACGATGCATCCTCCTGTTGCCGTCAGGGCATCGTGTCATGGGTCGTCGATTACACAAGGGGGCGGGCCTGGGGAATTGGTTAGAAAGTCCCTCAAGGGAACTTCAGCACACCCTCCAGGGTGCAAGTGCCGGGTAGGGTAGGGGTGTGTCTGAGGCATGTGGTACTGATTACATGAATTCCAAGATCACGTACCACAGCTTATTCGTATTGTGAAAGGAGAAGTGAAATGAAAGAGCACCCTTGTTTACGTCGCGACCCCGGCGCAAGATACAATACCTGCTTTGATATGGATGGCATGCCCCATACACTAGAAAGAGGGTTTTATAACATCACTTACGGCATGTCTGATGAGAAAACAAGAGTGCCGTTCATAGAAGCCGTCAAGAATTCGGACACCCCTTATCCGGACCTTATCAATCACCAAGGTGAAATGGTTGAGGTTTGGGAAATGGACGTCCTTGTGGGTGCTGTTGTGATGGATGCCCAATATAGTTATTGCATGGAGAAAGGCGAAGCTAGTGTGTGGGTGGATCACAAGATGTTCTTCTTGCCTGAGCGACTCGCCAATATTGGCGTTACCGCGGACGTAGGGATATACGTTGGCGCCAGGATCGAAAAAGGTCTGAGCGGTTTTATAGAATCTGGAAGATATAAAAAGATTAGCTTTTCTTTCTGTGGCGATATCGATACGTTTGAAGAGAAAGAGTATATCGACCAGGTATATTCGAGAGTGGTAGAAACTGGCAGTCCCATGCTGTTAGAGAAGGCGCGCAATGCAGGCGTGGAATTTAACTTAGATTTTGAGGCAGAGTTCTGAATTATGGTTGGTTGTTAGAGGGCTAGGCCAAAGGTGAGGTGCAATGAAGACAAACACCAAGATCCCCTACGCATTGGGTCCAGATGGCGACCTTGTCTCTGCGGAAAAAGCAGAGCGTGGAGTAGTTTATTGTTGCCCAAGCTGCGAGCGCTCGGTTTCCCTTCGGAGAGGGGAGGTTAGAATTGCGCACTTCTACCATACGAATAACTCGGATTGTTCGGGCGAGAGCGTTATTCACAAAACCGCGAAAAGGTTGATTGTAGAGGCAGTTGAAGAGATAACGAGAGGCGGGAGTGTTACCCTGGAGCTGCTCTGTGAAAACTGCGATGCGATCACTGCTAGAAGCATAGGCATGAAAAGCATAACAAGGGCTGAGGAGGAGGTTGTTATTGGCGACTACAGGGTAGATGTGGTCGCCTTCCTTGATGAGAATCCCGCCCTATGCATAGAGGTGAGAAATACTTCTGAAGTTACTTGCGAGAAAGCCCAAGGCCTTGATTGCTACTGGATTGAGCTGGATGCATACGACGTTGTGAATGATAGTATGGTATGGAGGCCGGTTGCATCAGCACTGAAACCAGTTCTTTGCGAATCTTGCAAGGAAGAAGCGAGAGAAACTATTGATATACTTGATAAATATGGCTATCCACGCGGGATATGCAGCACTGTTTTTAGGCCAGGGCAGTCGCCATACATTGTTGCTTTGGAGGAATGCTGGAAATGCAAAGAACGCATCCCTGTATTCTGGTGGGACGGGGTCCCATTCGCTCAGGACACGCCCCCTGAGCCCCGGCCCAGAACGATTCAGTATCGCTATTCGAAGCAATATGGAGGAAGCTATTGGATGAATACCTGCCCTCGCTGCCGTGGATCACAAGGGGATAATTTCTTATTCTTATTTGGGGGCGGGGTGCTTAATAGCGAAAAGCTCTTCTTGAGGAAAGAGGAGCAAGGAGATGGCTCTGTTACCATTAGCTCGGGAAGAAGTGTCTTCAATAACTTTATCAGAACCATGAATGGTGGCTTGTAAAGAGGGACGTGCCCTTGCATAAGCGTCGAATGGTGGGAAAGTAGGGCTGCTGAAGGCGGTGGACGGGAATCCGGGGCCTCCTCCCGCCCACCTTACACGCGTTGCGACCTGATGGCCCCACGCTGGCGGGATGCTCGCTGTGAGTAGTATAGGCACCAACAGGCCGGAAGAAGCCGGAATTGATCGAGGACGACACAGTGGTCATGACTGCCAAGAAGTTTCGCCGACTCCGCGTTCAGGCACGTATCCAGCAGCTGCACGGGATCGCCGCCTTCGATGACGAGGTGGACCCGATCGCTCTCGAATGGTTTAAGCGCGATGGGCAGACCGCCGATACGCTGGCATTGCGGCTTTCTCCCTTCACACCGGATGCCAGGAGCCGTCTGGCGCTCTACCCGTTACGGCGATCTGATGGGAGGCCACACCTCGTTTCCCGGCGTCGCTTCCCCACCAATTAGGCCAGTATCCGCAGGATCTCTCGTACGCGTTCGTCGCTCAGCGAGTAGTAGATGGACTGTCTGTCCCGTCGTGTCGTCACGATGCCAGCCTTCCGCAAGATCCGCAGGTGCTGGGACACGGCGGACTGGGAGAGCCCCAGGATCTGTTCGATTTCTCCCACCGAGTGCTCGATGCCGTTCTCAAATGCGAGGAGCCTCAGCAGCGAAGCCCTGGGGCGGCTGCCCAGCGCCTTGAGGACCAACACGGCGTTGTCGAAAGCTTCCGGTGACATCGTGACCGGAGCGCCTGGGGGAAACTCTGTGGCCTTGCGCATGGTGCGACCTGGTTGGGAATGCTGTTGCATTAGATAAGCATCACACCCGCGTCGCAAGCGCTCTGCTTGGCCGGTGACACAACGCGTCAATGCATCCAGTCACCGTCAGGGGGTGACCTTTCTAGCGAAAGTGCTCCTCAAGGGCACGTAGAGCCCCGTGTGCCTCCGGCAAGGCATGGCAATCTCGTGGCATACCAACCACGCCCACGAGGACCACCATGCAGCTGAAACCCGTAGCCAATGTAGGCGCCCTGTTCAGCGCTGAGCCACCCCGATCCACCCTCTCCGCTGAGAGCAACGCCTATTTCGAAGCAACGTGGCAGCTGTCAGGCGACGGCGGGCACACCAAGGCCGAGCTACGCCTGCGAATGTTCCATTTCAGCGATCTGGGAGGCCTTGTGGCGTCATGCCAGCTGATCGGGATCAATCCACGCCGGCTGCATGGCAAGAAGAACGACCATGATCCCGGGCACTATGCCTGGTACCTCAAGGAGGCCGCGGCCCTGGTCCTGCGCCATCTGAAGGACAGTGGCGTGTCGCCGAGCCAATGGCATGGGATGACGGTGGATTTCGTGGACGCGGACTATTCACGGTGGGCGCATCGAGAGGTTCGCCAACCCGACGAGGGGCATGCCAGCGATGCGCTGCAGAAGGCTGTCGACCATTACCTGGAAGGGATTGCCAGCCCCCGGGTGATCGTGTGCCCCGACGATGACGATGCAGCCCTGTCCCGGCTGGTGGCTCACGCCACGATGGCCATCGATGGCCTCTACAAGGAGCGCATCGACACCATGCGCCAGCTCTACGAAGTAGGTGGCGTCGCGCCGGTTCATGCCCCCGGTCTCCCGAAGGGACGAACGTTCAGCCGCAATCTCTCTTTGGCGGGTGATGAGCTTCACAAGGCAGGTGATCGTGAACTTGGGAAGGTCGCCGGCAAGGTTGGCGGGTTCAACCGGCGAGGCAGCACAGCAATCGTCCTGGCGCATCTGGACCGTCGGCAGGCCGAACATGGTGATGTCGATGGGCATAGTGCAGAGGTGATCACCAAGGCCGTGACGGGGAAGGGGCTTGGGCGTGCCAACGGCCACCGCTACCACGCCGATACAGAGATCCCCCCCTATGTCCGCCGCCAGCTTCTGGACAGTATTCGGTCAGCCATCCAGTTCTTTTCCGATGCCTCGAAGCTGGCGTCACGCACCAGCCGGTTACGCTGGCAACGTCACTGGCGGCGCGTGGCCTATGAGATGGCCGATGAGATGGGATATGCCCCCGTCACGGCGGCTCGGGTCGAAACCCAGCCGGCGGTCGAGGTATGACATGATGGATCAAAGGATGCTTGAGGAGCGCCCCGTGGACGACGATCCGTTTTTCGATGATTCCCTCGACGACGAGGAAGAGGGCTGGGGGGAGGAACCCTTCGGCCAGGACTACCGCCTCCGCGAGGTGATTGAGCATGAGCTGGCGCACTGCCGGCTCGACCCTGTATTGGAGGAGGCCGTTCGCCACGGCGCTACCCAGACGGCGGCCGGAACCGAGCGAACGGGTGTTGCCGCCGGGCGGCTCTATGCGCAGTGGTTTCTCTCTTCCAATCTGGTGCCGATCCCGGTGCGGGAACGCGCCGAACACTGCGGCCGGCAGGCGGCGGGGCAGGGGTTCCACTATTCGTGGTTCGCCCCGCTCCTGCAGGAACATGCCCAGCGCCACGATGCTATCGCGGGCTTCGCCCTGGGGTATGCGATCGAGCGGCTATCAACCCAAGGCGCTGCCAGCCAACGCACCGTATAGGTACCGGACGGACTCATGAAATCGACCCGCGCCAGCGCATTCTTCCAGTTCACCACGATTGGCCTGGCGATCGCCTTCCTGTTCACCGGGGCCCTGGGCCATGGCCTGAATCCAGGCTGGCTCTTCGCTGCGGCGGCCATGCTGACGGCGCTGCTGAGCCTCTATGCCCGGTACCCGGGCATGAAGGTCTGGCATGTGGCAGTCGCTTTCGCCGTGGCCAGCGCCGGGGGGCTGCTGCTGCTCACGGCAGACCCCGTATTGGTCAGAGTCCTGTCCGGCGTGGCGATCGCGCTGGTGCTCCCCGTCACCGCTGGTATCGCCTGGCGTCGCTGGGCATAGCGGTTGACCAGTCCCGCTCGCACCAAATTAACGTCGAGGATTGAAAAAGCCCTATCGGCGTGAAGAGAGGCCAAGATGCTCCACTACAAAACCCTCAAGAACCATGCCGGCCTGCTGTTGTGCGGAGACTACCTCACCTTGCGGCAGTTTCACGAGGTGGTTCATGAGATCGAGGACCGCTCCCCGTTGATGTCCACCAGCGAGAATGTGCTCCTCACGCTGGCCTACGACATTCGAAAGGCCTATGAAAAGCGGCGCGTCACCCTGAAGCCTCCGGAAAATTACCCCGAGATTGGGCCACGGTTTGGGGTGGAAGTGCTCTGGCCGGTGCTGCTTCTTCAATGCCGCCTTCTAAGGGCCTCCCTTGCCTTCTTCGACAACACCAAGCGTCAGCAATCGATGGTCTATTTGCTAGAGGATGTTGTGCAGCAAGGCCTTGCCTCGGACTTTGGAGACAAGGCCTCCAAGATCACCGAGAGTGTGGAGCGACTGGGCCAAGGGTATGACCATGTCCAGCAGTGCCTCGATAGTCGTGGAGCAATGTTCTGTGCCTGGACCAAGAAGCAACGGCGAGATGGCCTGGCCTGCCTCATGCAAAGCTTCGACCCTATGTATCTGAGCCTCTATCCCCTCTGGCTCAGAGCAGGAGCCACCCACCTGATTCCTCCAGAAGAGTTCGCTCTCTATGAGGATGCCGAGTGGCAAGATCCACGGTGGTGAAGGAAGACCCGCAGCCAGCGATTCACCGATACGTAGCGCAGACCTCGCCCTTTGGCCAGTAATTCACCCCTTCACTGAAGCCCCTCGCTGACGCGTCGGTACGCCGCGTGCCGGCGGTCTCTTTGCGCCCTTCCTCCTCCGTTTTATGGTGCTTGCATAATCATAAATTGGTTATAGCTTGGCCCCATCACTCACCACGGGGAACGCACCATGAGCGAAGACCGCAACGAAGATAGCGTCGAGGAGGCGTTGAGCCTGCTGACCGGCTCGCACGCCGAAGAGCTGGCGCCGCTGCGTCGGGCCGAGCTGTACGGGCGCTTGACCGCGTCTGGGTGGACCGAGGCACAGATAGCCAAGCGGGTCGGTCGTTCCCAGCCCCACGTGCACAAGACGCTGTCCTTTCTCCAGCTGGGCGACCGGCTGCGGGCGGTGGTCGAGGCCGGTGGGATGTCGCCCACCCTCGCCGTGGCCCTACAGCGCGATCACGGCGACAACGCGGCGGGCATCGTCCGTCAGGCCCAGGCCATTGCCCAGGGCAAGCGCCGCGTCACGGCCCGCGACATCGCCGCGGCGCTGTCGGCCTCACCGAAATCGCTGAGCGATGAGGAGCAGCTGAGGATCAATGCCCGGCTGCTGCCGCTGCTGTGGCACCTGGACCACGCCACGCCGACCACGGGAAGGCCCGGCTTCCTGACCGTCACCCTCCCCAGAGAGGAGGTCGAGGCGCTGCAGGCGCTGCGCGGCATGCTGGCGCTCAAGCCCGCCGGCGGCGAACAAGGACGGGAGGAATGATCATGCACGGCATTACCGTAGTACCGTATACGGTAGAAGATAGCGATTCCGACTCCCGCGAGCTCTCCCCGCCCACCGGCGCGATGGATGACCTGCTGGAACGTCGGGAGAGGGCGCTGGCCCTGGTGGGCTCCGCGATGGCGCAGCTGGCCGAGGCCACGGCGCTGATGCCGCTCAACGGCTTCGGCTTCACCTCCGGCCTGCGTAAACAGTCCT
This sequence comes from Halomonas terrestris, assembly GCF_049166755.1. Classification (NCBI taxonomy): domain Bacteria; kingdom Pseudomonadati; phylum Pseudomonadota; class Gammaproteobacteria; order Oceanospirillales; family Halomonadaceae; genus Halomonas; species Halomonas terrestris. Next base: position 17,829 of record NZ_JBMHFZ010000028.1, read on the forward strand.
GGGCATCGCTGGCCTGCCGTCCCGACGAGGTGCGCACCCGTGCCGTGGCTGAGGCAGCCAGTGCCTTCGATGCCGAGGGCTGGCGCTGGTTGATGGACCACTCCGGGATGTCGGCGGTGATGACCGCAGACGACAAGCGCGAGATTCAGCAGGATCTGGCGACCAACCCCCTGCCGCTGACCCGCGAGAACGTCCACGCCACGTTCATCCAGCTGTTCGGCCAGCGCCACGAGGTGTTCCGTCGGGGCGTCGTCGAGCTCTTCCGCTCTCTGGCACGGGCGTACCGCAGCCATAGCGCGTTCAAGGTCGGCAAGCGGCTGGTGCTGCCCCAGGCCTTCCGGGAAGCCGGCTGGAACGGGTTCAGCTCGGCACGGGAGCGCGTCGATGACCTGGAGCGGGTGCTGTATCTGCTCGAGGGGCATGACCCGACCCACCTGACCCATGCCGAGCGGCTATCGACCGAGCTCGAGGCCTGTCGCCGCCGCGGCGAACGCGAACACGAGACCGACTGGCTGACCTGTCGCTGGTTTGCCAACGGCAACCTTCACCTGTGGCTCAAGCAGCCCCAGCACGTGGAGCGCATCAATGCCCTGATCGCCGAGGAGTGCGGCGCCAGCATCCCCCACGAACACCCCAGGAGGACCGCCTGATGAACCAGCAGACTAACGATCACGCCCCGACCGTTGAGGTGCTCGGCGAAGAGCTCGGCGAGTTCTTCGCGCCGGTCTCGTCAGACATGATCGACCGGCTCATTGGCCAGTATCAGGCGATGCGTCGCAAGATTCAGGAGACGGTGGACCTGGTGATGGGGGAGGGCCGTCAGGATGCCATCGGCTACTGCCTCGAGGGCAACATGCCGGACCTGTCCCGCTATGGGGGCAAGAGCCTCGAGCGACTGCTCAACCCCGAGGGGGCCTACAAGGCGCTGGACGCCGATTTCTGGCAGCGGGCCTTGAACCTGACCGACATCCTCGAGGTCATGCCGGCCAAGCGCCGCAATGACTGGGCCGAGCAGATCCGCCGTTTCGATACGCCGGCCTTCGAGGAGAGCACCGTCAGAGCCACCCTGGAAAGCCTGCTGGCGCAGCGCCCGGCCTTCTTCGCGGAGCGGGTAGACGGCGTGTTCCGCGTGCTGTCCGGTGTGCACAAGACCAACAAGACGGTCGGTTTCTCGAAGCGCATGATCGTCGGCTGCATGCTCGATGACATGCAGCATCCCAGCAGCCGCATGGCGAACTACCTGAACGACCTGCGGGCGGTGGTGGCTCGCTTCATGCACCGTGACGAGCCGTCGCACAACACCACCTACTGCGATCTCTACCGGCTGCGTGAGCGGCTGGGAGTGTGGCATAGCCTCGATGGCAATGCCCTGCGGGTCAGGCTCTACAAGAAAGGCACCTGCCATATCGAGGTGGCGCCCGACATCGCCTGGCGGCTCAACCGGGTGCTCGCCAGCCTGTACCCGGAGGCGATCCCCAGCGAGTTCCGGACTCAGCCGGCACCGGGTCCCAAGCCGAAGCACTTCGACCTGATGACCCGCCCGCTGCCGTTTGCGGTGCTCAGCGCCCTGCGCGACTGCCGGCCCCACGATGACTGGACCGAGTTGACCGTGTGCGCCACCGACAAGCACACCTGCCAGGAGGTGGAGCGAGTCCTCGAGTCACTGGGCGGGGTGCGCACGCAGACGCGACGCTACGCCTTCGACTACAACGTCCAGGAGGCCATCAATCACGTGATCCTGTCGGGAGTGATCCCGGATCAGCGCAGCCACCAGTATTATCCGACGCCTGAGCACATTGCCGAGGCGGCCGTCGCCGCGGCCGAGATTGCACCGGGTGAGGACGTGCTGGAGCCCAGCGCCGGGCAGGGGCACCTGGCCTGCCTGCTGCCCCAGGAGCGCACCACCTGCGTGGAAGTGGCTGCTCTGCACTGCCAGGTGCTCAGGGCCCAGGGGTTCGAGGTGGTCGAGGGGGACTTCCTGGAGTGGGCGAAGTCGGCCCCGCGCTTCGACAAAGTGGTGATGAACCCTCCCTACCAGGGCGGTCGACATCAGGCTCACCTGGATGCCGCGGCCAAGCTGGTCGCCCCGGGCGGAAGACTGGTGGCGATCTTGCCGGCCACTGTTTCGTCGCACCCCTCAAGGGCACTGAGCGACTGGGAGGTGGAGATCTCGACTCCCTACACTGGCGACTTCAAGGGGACCAGCATTTCGGTGGTCATCCTGACGGCCACCAAGCCCGCTGAAACCTCAAGGAAAGCCGCATGAACAAGGTTCACTACCATTTCCTGCTGATCCTGATGCTCACCGGGCTCTGCGCCGGGCTGCTCTATCACCTCCGCTCGGAAGCGCTGATCGCTCCGGGGGTCTTCGCCGGGGCGCTTGGGATCGTCGCACTCGTCATGCTGCTGGCGCTGCTGGGATCGCGTGGCACCTGGCGCCAGTCCCGTGATACCGGGGTGCCCGACCACGTCCAGGAAGAGCGCGATGCGCAGTCACGTCGCTACCTCGAGAATCACCATGCCCAGGAGGCCTCTCCCCAGGTGATCAAGGCGGCCAAGGAGCTGGCGCTACGCGAGGGACACCTTGACTCCTATGAGCGACGACTCGCGGGCATTGATCACCAGCCACTGAGGCTGGGGGATGTGTGGCTGGCGCTGGAAGGCAGCCGCGTGGAGGCAGGGGTGAAGTCCGCCATGGATGACAACGCGCTGACGCGACTGGCGCAAGGACGCCTCGACGCATGACCACCCGTCTCTATCACACCACCACGCCGGCGGCAGCCTATGAGATCCTGGCTTCGCGGTGCTACTCGCCGGCCACCACCGACCCGGGCCACCCCTCGGCCGCCATGCCGATGGTCTGTTGCGACTTCGCCGGAGAGCCTGTCACCGCTGTTCCAGGTCAGCCACGCGAGGTGATGGGCGCCTGCCTGGTGCTAGCTGCTCGGATGCCGCTAGTAACTCTCGAAGTTGTTGGTAAGCCTTTGGGCAGTAGAGTCGTCTTCAGGATTCCGGGAAACACGGTTGGGTCAGCTGTAGAAGGTGCTGTTGTCGGGGCAGGGGAAAAGCTGGGGAGTGATTTGTAAAATGGATTCCTTGAAGGTTTTCTTTGTTTACGTTGCGGTAGCGATAGTGGTCGTCCCTATGTTTGATATATATGGCAGGTGCATGGTCCGTATCCAGCAGCTTCCATACTGGATCAAAGAGGCGGTTTACGTGATGTTAAAAATCATGATGGTGTTTTTTTTTGGTGCCGTGATATATGTGCCGAACGTCGTGATACTGGGAGGGTTTAATGAAGACGATGGGGCTAGAATATTCTCAGTTATTGTCTCAGTGATTTCGACATTTCCCGGGGTGATATATTATGTAAAAAGATACGGGCATAGGGTTAAATAGAGTGGTTGCCGCCATTGCATAATGGTGACGTCGTGGATGTAGAGAACCAGTCGGCCCGGAATCAGGCCTTCGGCAACGACGCCGCCGATCGGCTCACCTCGGCCACCGGCGATTACGGCGCCCTGGGCTTCGAATACGACCACAACGCCAATCGCACGGCACGGCTTAACGACGGCCAGCGGCACCGCTACCAGGTCAACCGCAGCAACAACTGGCTGCTCAAGGCCGAAACCCAGAGCCACCAGCACGACCCTGGCGGCAACCTCGTGCTGCGCGTCCAGGACCCACCACCGGCTGAGTGGAATCACGCCCCGCTTCTTCTATTGCCCGGGTGCGAGCTGGTCAGCGTTATGGTTGAAGTACCTCGCCTAGCGGGCCTCCGGCAGCTCATCCCAGCGGGTGGTGTAGGCAGGGGACAGGAACAGCCGGCGCATCTCCCACCCTGACGCGACCTCCTCCTGAGCGATCCGTACGGTCCCGCGCCCCATCTTGGCATTGATCCTGTCCATGACAGACATCAGCTGCTCACTGCCAGGTCGGCGCCCTGGGGCAAATAGATCGTCGGTGCGGTGCCGGGCCGGCACGAACTGCGAGAGCATGACACCGCCCTTGGCATAGGCCGGGCCCTCCCGGTACATCTGCTGGAGAGCGCCCATCGCCGCGCCGATCAACTCGCGGCTGTCATCGGTGGGGGCGGGGAAGGGCACGATCTGGCGTGCGCTGTAGGGTTCCCCCCAGCGATCGAACGGTGAGGTGTGGATGAAGACCTGCAGGCAGTGGGTCAGCGACCCCTGGCCACGGAGCTTCGTCGCGGCGCGGGCTGTCAGGCTGGCGAGCGCGGCGGCGAGCCCCTCGCGGTCGTGCACCCGTCTGCCGAAAGACTGGCTGGCGATGATCTGCTGTTTGGGAACCGGGTCCTCGTCAAAGGGGAAGCAGCGCTCCCCGGCGAGCTCCCGGGCAGTGCGCTCCACGGTGACGCCGTAGTGGCGTCGCAGCAGTCGCGGATTGGCCCGCGCCAGCTGCCAGGCGGTAGAGATACCCAGATCGGCCTCCAGCCGGCGGGTCAGCCTGCTACCGATGCCCCAGACCTCATGGACCGACGCCAGCTTCAAGAGCTTCTCGCGGCGCACCGGGTCACGCAGGTCGACCACGTTGCCGGTCTGCTTGGCCCACTTCTTGGCTCCCCAGTTGGCGAGCTTGGCCAGGGTCTTGTTCTCGCTGATGCCGATCCCCACCGGCATGCCGATCTGTTGCAGCAGGGTGGCACGGGTCTCGTGGCCCCAGGTTTCCAGGTCGTCTCCGAGTCCGCTGAGATCCACCCACGCCTCATCAATTGAGTAAACGCTAATGGAGGCTGCCTGCCGGGCCAGCAGCGCCATCACGCGATCGGAGATGTCCTGGTAAAGCGCGAAGTTGGAGCTGAAAACCGCGACTTCCCCTCGTCGATAGAGCGGGGCGATCTCATGCCAGGGGGCGCCCATCGGAATGCCGAGGGCCTTGGCCGCCATGTTTCGGGCAATAGCATTGCCGTCGTTACTGGATAAAACAACAGTGGGTACGTCGCGCAGCCAGGGACGAAAGATGGTCTCCGCAGAAACGTAACAACTGTTGCAGTCGACCAGCCCGATGGCGTGGGAAGGCGCGGGCAGGTGGCTCACGGCGAGCTCCCCAGATGATGTAGGTTCCAGGTGGCCACGCCCCAGACCTCGAGCTCCTCGCCATCGCCCAGCACGATCGGGCGGTGGTTCCGGTTCGCCGGTACCAGCGAAACCCGTTCGCCCTCGATCACGAGCGTCTTGACCAGGAACTCGCTTCCCACCCGAGCGACCACGACATCCCCGCTTCGTGCCTGGCGGGCCCTATCCACGACCAGGACATCTCCGTCGCTCACCCCTGCCTCGATCATCGAGTCCCCGCGAGCCCGCACCAAGAAGGTGGATGGCTCCCGCACCCGCACCAGGTCGTCCAGGGACAGGGGAGGCTCGCTCCAGGCTTCCGCCGGAGACGGAAAACCGCAGCTCGCCTCAGGGTAGAGGGGAAGCCTGGCGGGCTCCCCGGACAAGGCAAGGGGGCCCAGAACGTCGGTCGACATGAGGGGTGGCTCCAGAAAGCTGTATCAATGTACAGGATAAGGAGGGGTGTCGGTTCCAGCAAGGGAGAAGCGGGGCCATGCCGAGGTTTTCACCCGAACGGACACCACGTATCGAACGAGCAATATGCATGATATGGGTATCGCAACGCCAAAATATGGTGCTATGCTGGGGCCAGCATGAGCCAATCTTTCAGGCAGGAGCCAGTGATGAGTAGAATCCTCTCCGTGGCGTCCCACAAGGGCGGGGTCGGGAAGTCCAGTACCACGATCTTCCTGGCGCAGCACCTGGCGAACAAGGGGCGACGGGTGCTGGTCATCGACAACGATGCCCAGGGCAACACCACGACCCGCTTGATCCTCGGGGACGATGGAGAACCCGTGCCCCTGGCGTCGACCACGGCGGCCGATCTCTATACCCCGGACCTTGAGCAGCTCGAGGTGACCCACTGTCCTCGCGGCATTGACCTCATCCCGACACCCAAGAACTGCGCTCGCCTGTATGCAATCCAGAGCTCGGAGCTGGATGACTGCCTGGTATTTCGCAACAACTGCTGGGCACTGCTCGATGACTACGATGTGGTGATCATCGACTGCCCCCCGAACTTCGGCGTCACGCTGGTGGCGGCCTTGGCCATGAGCACCCACGTGATCAGCCCCGTCAAGCTGTCCGGCTTTGCGATCGATGGTATCGAAGGCATCCTCGGTACCATTGCCAGCGTCAAGGCCCAGTACAACGAGGGGCTCAAGTTCGCCGGCACCTTCATCAACATGCTCGAACCGGGTGCCAAGCGCCAGAACCGCAATGCCCTGGAGTTTCGTAGGGTGCTGGGGGAGCTGGTGCTCAACAATCACCTGGCTCGCCGGCCGCCGATTGATACCGCGATCGACGAGGGGGTGCCGATCACCTCACTGACCTATGCCCATGTCGCGGCCAAGGAAGTCGCCGCCCTGATGGATGAAATTGAGGAGCGCCTGCAATGAGCTCAAGCATGCGAGGCCTGGACAGCATCGTCCAGGCCGCCAGCCTGGTGGAAGAAACGGGCCAGAATGTCCTGTCGCTGCATACCGATGACGTGGTGTCTCGCGCCCAATCACGCAAGAAGTTCAAGCGGATCGAGGAACTGGCGGCGTCCATCAAGGAATCTGGTCAACAGCAGCCGATCGTCGTCTCCCCCAAGAACAGCAAGGGGAAGTACACGATCCAGAAGGGGGAGCGGCGCTGGCGTGCCTGCAAGCAGCTGGGCTGCAAGGTGGCCGCCATCGTCAACAACCGTCACGAGAAGCCCCTCGAGGCGCTCAGCGGTGAGCTGGCCGAGAATATCCAGCGTGAAGACCTCGAGCCCATGGAGTTGGCTGAGGCGCTAGCCCGTTTCGTCGACGAGGGGAACATGTCCCAGCGCCAGATTGGCGAGATGCTGGGTAAACCCACGACCTACGTGTCGGTATATCTCTCGCTGCTCAAGCTGCAGGACAGCATCAGGGAGCGCCTCTATGACACCGGTCTGGTGACCGACCCGGAGACCCTGAATAACCTGCGCCAGCTGCACAAGCTCGACCCTGAGTGGGTCGAGGATATCTGCGCTCAGGCAGAGGCCGAGGAAGGCCTCTCGCGCCGAGACAGCCGGGAATGGCTGCGTGTGGCGAAGAAGGTCAAGGATCAAGGCGTTCGTCCCAAGGACGCCTTCCTGGCGGGAGATGCTCCCCAGAAGTCGCCCGAGGCATCGAAGGAGCGCCCGGGGAAAGGGGTCGGCAAAGGCACACTACTGGAAGAGCCGGTAGGCCACGAGGACGAACAGGGGGCGGGCGAGGGCGCTTCAGCGTCGCAGCGATCTTCCGAAGGCCAGTCGAGCCAACCAAGCCCGGCGGCCAAGCAAGGGGCACCCGGTGAACCCGGTGCCGGACCCCAAGGTGGTGCGTCGGAACCGGCAAGCGAGCCTGAGGCTGGCGGGCAAGGTGCCGAGCCCGAGCCGTCGGCCCCGCCCGCCGCCAAGAAGTCCGAGGCCAAGGCCCAAGGCTGGAAGGACATTCCTCCTGAGGCGATCCGGGTCTACTGCGCCTGTGAGATCGATGACGAGGCAGGCGAGGTGCAGATGGGCTGGATCATGACCTCCCGTGTCGATGAAGAAGATGGTTTCGTGTGGGTCATGCTGAACAACGACGGCAACGAGGAGCCTGTCCGGCTGCCCGCAGAGGCGATCACGATCACCTCGGTGAGGGCGGTGGACTGAATGACCATGAGCGAAGGACTCAGCAACCCGTGCCGGCGCCGCTACGCCCTGGTCAATGCTCTTGCGGAACTCAAGGAGCCGACGATGTCCGATCTGCATCGGCAGACGGGCATCCCTGAAACCACGATTCGCCGCCTGATGACGACCCTGCGCCAGGAGCTCGCGATCGATCTCCGGTACATCCACCCGGTCAGCACGACGCCATCAGGATCGGGCTATTACGAGCTGCGCAGTTGGGGCATCCTGGATGCCAAGGCGTTCCGGCGCACCTTTGGCCACATCCGGCGAGGAGACGACGTGGTGGAAGAGCTCTCGCCGCGCAAAGGGGCATCAACTCAGGCACGCTGAAACGATGGTACACTGAGGAGGCGCACAGCTCTCCTCAGTGTTGTGCTGCCCCGAGGCTGCTGGTCGCTCTCACATCGCCAGCAGCCTCTCCTTGTCTTCCCTCCCGTCCAGCCCCTCACTGTTCTCTCGCAACCGCGTGTCCATAACGCCCACTATATGGGGCTTGTATGTCCATAAAATGGTGTTAGCTTTGAACCTGAAGATTGACCTCTGGTGATGCCCTCCTGGGACGGATCGGGTCCACCGAGTCTTTCGAAGAGTGTCGAGCAAGACCATCACGGGGTGTAAGAGATGGCTTACACGTTTAAGGCTGAAGTCGTACGAAAATCGGCCGATAGCGTGATGCAAGGCCTAATCACATTCCCTTACAATGGCTGAGCCTAGGACCGATGACGAATCTCAGCCCGCGTGGCAAGTCACTGCGACCCTAGGGTCTCAGAGGTGGCCTACCCGACACAACACAATCCAGACAAACGAGAAGCTGAGGAGGGACGGTGAGCAACTGCCATCCGGGCCCCAGGACAGAACAAACCCTGCTGGAGCTATCGACAGCAAGCCAGCGCATCGAGGCACTCGCCGAGTGGCGCTACACTGGCTTTTGTCAGGACTACGAGGGTCCGATTGCCTACTGTGAGCTGTGCAAGGCCAGTCACCAGCGTTTTCGGTTTCGCCTCGACAATGCCCATAACCGTCGTCGCATCTGGGTGGGCTCCGGATGCGTCCTGGGCCATGCTTTCCGTGTCGAGAAGGACGGCGTGGCTCTCAACCAGCGGGCAGCAGAGCGACACATCCACGATACGATTCAGGGCTTCCTGCGTGACGAGATTGTCGCACGCTTGCTCGTCGTGGCCATGCGCGACACCAATGAACTGCTCGCCGAGGCCTTGGTGCACTACCAGCAGACCGGTCACCTGACCCCTCGCTATGCGGCCATCTTCTTCGATGCCATCGAGCGGGATCGCATCGACACCACACAGGCCAAGTTCCATATCTACCTGCGCCGCCGGACAGATCAGGCTGAGATGCGTAGCCTGCCCACCTGGCGTGTCTGGCGGTTCTGGCATGCCCTGACGCCGGCCCAGCAGCAGCAGGCTCGCGAACTCGGCCACCGTCCCCCGCCGAATAGCCACGTGGCAGTTCGCCAGCACCACGCAAAGGGGACGTGTTCTCGGCCATAGCGGTGCCCGACGTGATCTCCAGGCGACCCAAAAGCAAAAGGGCGAGACTCTGCGGAGCCTCGCCCTTTTGTTGATACCGGGTAGGGTCGGTTACGGCATCTCGTAGCGAACCGCGGCGTTCCGGTGAGATTCCAGGCCGAGCAGGCTCTGTACCATGGGACCAAGCCCCCTGGTGAGTCGCTCCAAGGTCGACAGGCGAGGTGTGTAGTTGCGCAGTTCGACACCGCCGATGAGCTTGCGGGACAGCTGCTCAAGCGTCAGGACCTCATCGATCAGCCCCAAGCTCTTGGCCTGCTCACCCGTCCACACCAGGCCGGAGAAGACATCATCGCCCGCCTTGAGTCGATCGCCGCGGCCGGCCTTCACGTCGGTAATGAACTGCTCATGGGTCGACGTGAGGACCGATTCCCAGAAGGCTCGTTGATCCTCGGTCACCGGGGAGAACGGGTCCATGAACGCCTTGTTTTCGCCGGCGGTGAAGACCCGACGCTCGACACCGAGCTTGTCGATGGCATCACGGAAGCCGAAGCCAGACGAAATGACCCCGATCGAGCCTACCAGGCTGGAGGGCGCCGCGTAGATCTCGCGGGCGGCGGAAGCGACGTAGTAGGCGCCGCTCGCGCCCATGTCCTCGATCCAGGCAAGAATCGGGGTGTCAGGGTGCTGCTCTTCCAGGAAACGGATCTCTTCATAGACGCGCTGGGACTGCACCGGACTGCCGCCGGGGCTATTGATGCGAAGCACCACGGCCGCGATCTTGTCTGCCTCCAGGGCCCGGCGAAGCCCCTCGTTGATGCGTGAGGCGGTGGCCTCTTCATCAGCATCGATCACTCCCTTCACGTCGACGATCCCCAGGTGGCGTTCCACGAGCTCGTCCTTGCCCGCGGCAGCGAAGTGAAGGAAGTAGACCGTATTGGCCAGTGAGGCGAACAGGAAGGTGATGAACAGCAGGCGGAAGAAGATCTTCCAGCGCCTGGAACGCCGGCGCTCGGTGATAGTGCTCTCCATCCACTTGTCGAAGGTCTGCCACTGCTGCTGGCGTAATGCCTCATCGGGACCCACCATCTGGCTGTCGCCACTACCATGGTTCATTTGATTCATCTCTCGTTCCTTGTGCAGGGGATCTATCCGGTGCTGACGAGGTGTCATGCAGTCGTGGTTCGCTTGCGCTTGTAGGGCAGCCGGCCCTTGCACTCCGGGTAGCCGGAGCATCCCCAGAACTTCGTGGCACGCGTCTTGCCGGGGGCCTTGCCGCTACGCAGGCGCATGGTCTTCCCGCAGTCCGGGCAATCAGGCCCATCCTCGGGCTCGGTGCGTTGCTGAGGCTTGCCGCGGCTGTCAGGGAAGGTCTTCTTGCAGCTCGGGCTCTGGCAGCCCCAGAAGAAGCCGTTCTTGCCTTTGATCCGCTTGAGCGGACTGCCGCAGGTGAAGCAGGGGTGGGTAGTGCCCTTGGCGTCGGCGAAGGCCGCCTTGAGCCCGCTGTCGTGTTGCGTGAGCTGCTCGGCGTTGGTCTTGACCGTGGTCACCATGTTCGAGACCCAGCCAGTGATCTGTTCCATGAAGGTGGTCATGCGTGCATCGCCGGCAGCGATCTTCTCGAGCTGCTGCTCCCAGGCGGCCGTCATGCCCGGGGACTTCACGGCCTCGGGCAGGATGGTTACCAGGGCGTGGGCCTTGTCGGTGGCGTGCAGGGTCTTCTTCTTGCGCTGCAGGTAGCCCCGGTCCACGGCGCCCTGGATCGTGCCGGCACGTGTGGCCGGCGTCCCGAGACCGGCGGTGTCCTTGAGGATCTGCTTGAAGCGCGGTTCAGTGACGAAGCGTGCGATGTTCTCCATGGCCGCCAGCAGCGTGGCCTCGGTGAAGTGGGGCGGGGGGCGGGTGAGCTTGTCGGCGAGCTCGGCCCCGTTGATCACCGCCGGCTCGCCCTGGCGCATCGGTGGCAGCTGGTCCTGCTCGGGGTTCTCATCCTTCGTCTCGCCCTCATCCTCGGGGGCGGACTCCAGATCCGAGTTGAAGATCACCTTCCAGCCCTGCTTGAGCGGCGTCTTGCCGCGGGCATTGAAGAGGTGCTGGCCGGCCGTTACCTGGATCTTGGTGCGGTTGAACTCGAAGGGGGCATAGAACTGGGCCACGTAGAAGCGGCGGATGCAGTCGTAGAGGTTGAACTCGAGCTCCGACATCTTGGAAATGTCGGTGCGGGCCGGCGTCGGGATGATCGCGTGGTGGGCGGTGACCTTGCTGTCGTTGTAGGCCCTGGAGCTGCGCTGGGGATCGGCGCCGGCCACCAGGCCCGAGAAGGACTGGTCGGTCAGCATCAGGCCCTGCAGGGTGTCGGCAATGTCCTCGCGCTGAGACTCGGGCAGGTAGCGTGAGTCGGTACGCGGGTAGGTGGTGGCCTTGTGGGTCTCGTAGAGCGCCTGGGCGCCATCGAGGACCTGCTGCGCCGTGTAGCCCCAGCGCTTGGCGGCATACTGCTGCAGCGAGGTCAGGTCGAAGGGCAGGGGGGCGGACTCCTTTCCGGCCTTGGTCTCGGCCGTACTGATGACGGCACTGACCCCGCGCACCTGCTGCGCCACCTGCTCGGCGAAAGCCTTGTTGATACAGCGGCCCTGGTCGTCGGCCAGCTCTTCCGGCACTTCCCAGACGGCGCGGAACGCCCCGCTCTGTACCGACACGTCAACGCTCAGCACGTAGTAGGGCGCCGGGGTGAAGTTGGCGATCTCCTTGTCACGTTGACACACCAGCGCCACGGTCGGGGTGATGACCCGGCCGACGTGCAGTGTCTCGTCGTAACCGATCTTCCGCGCCAGCACGGTGTACAGACGTGACATGTTCATGCCGATCAACCAGTCTGCCCGGGAGCGGGCCATGGCCGCGTGATACAGGGGCACGGTCTCGTCGCCGGGGCGGATGTCGGCCAGGGCCTTACGGATGCTGGTCTCGTCGAGGGCTCGGAGGCACACGCGCTTGACGGCACCGCGGTAACGGCACCGGTCCATCAGCGACCGGGCAATGGCTTCTCCCTCCCGGTCATGGTCGGTGGCGATGAAGACCTGATTGGCCTTGCCGAGCAGCTCCTTGATCACCTTGAACTGCTTGGCCCCGGACTTCTTCACGTGGTAGCGCCACTGGTCGGGGGCGATCGGCAGCGTCTCCATGTTCCAAGACTTCAGCGCGGGGTCGTAGGCGTCGGGCATGTCGAGCTCGAGCAGATGGCCGAAGGCCCAGGTCACCATCCGGTCGCCGCCATCATGGAGGTACCCCTCGGCTCGCTTGGAGATGCGCAGTACCTGTGCCAGGTCTTTGGCCTGACTGGGCTTCTCGCAGATGTAAAGGTCCATTGGTTCCTCCTGTGGCGGTCGGCCACGTCATGATGATGACGGTCGGCCGAAGGTCAGCTGGAATCGCTGAAGCAGGCCGCGTGAGTGTTCCGAGACCTCCTGGATCTCGGTGAAGGGCTGCGCACGCTCGACGGCACGACGTACCGAGGCGTCGAACTCGCGATTACCCGATGAGGCGGTGATGTCGATACCGCGAACCTCGCCCCGGGCATCGAGCTCGACGCGGACCTTGGCACCTCGCGACACCTGCACCGGTGATGCCCACCGCCAGTGCTCCCCGGTTCTGGCGCCGATCCGGCGCATGGCGGACTGGAAATCGGCCCGGCTACGCACCTCTACCTCGCTGACACAGCCAGACGTCGTGCAGATCGATGCCGTGACGTGACAGGAGGTATCGTCTTCGTCCTGTGCCGGGAGGCGCCCCAGCGGGTCAACCAGACCGCCATCGCACTCTTTGATGTCCTGCCGGTACACCGAGCAGTCTGCCGACAGGCAGGTCTTGGGGCCCTCACTGGCGCCTCGAGTCACGAGCCTCTGGGGGGTGGGCGTTTCGCCATCCAGCGACTCGTCATCACCAAGGCGTGTCCCCTGGAAGACGATGAACAACCCCACGAGGGTGCCAATAGCAATGAAGGTGGTGACGGGCACGTTGTTGCTCTGGTCGCTGGCCATCAGGGTTCTCCCTCTGTAGCCGAGGCGGCGGCCACACCGCCGAACGACAGGTTGATGCGAGTCAGCAGAACCCGCATCTCTGGGGCCATCTGCCGAATCTCGTGATAGGGGGCGCTCCGCTCAATGGCGGCCAGAGCCTGGCTGTCGAAGGTGCTGCTTCCCGACGACCGCAGGATTTCGGTCCCGCGTAGCTCGCCCTCTTCGGTGAGCGTGACGCGAACACGAGCCCCACGATGGCTCGACATCCGGCCTTCCCAGTTCCGCCAGGTGCGATCACCGATCTGGTCCACGGTGGCGGTGAACTCATCAGAATTGCGAATCTCGCGCTCCGTCGCACAGTCCTTCACGACGCAGATGTAAGCCTCCTGGCGACACCTCGCGTTCTCGAGGTCCCCCTGAGCATGGCGTCTCGCATCGGCGGCACTGGCACAGTGCAGCTGATGGGTCCGGTAGACCCAGCAATCGTCGCTCAAGCACTCCTCGTCCTCCTGAGTAGGGAGAGGGGAGATCGATCGGGGCTGGGCCGGCTCGTCCCGATCCGCTTCCGCCGAGTTCAGGATGTAGTAGCCGGCGGCACCTAGGCCGCCGAGCACGACACAGGATGTGATGAAGGTCCGAATCAGTGACATCTGTCCCCCGTCTTCGTCCGGTGGACGTCATGCCACGCGGCATGTCCTGGTGGTCATCTGGGCCCACTGCGCAGCCAGCTGCTTCAGCTCCTCTCGCTGATCGGCGATATCTGCGAGTGTCCCGGCGATCACCACGGCAGCATCTTCCGGATTGCCACGTGAGGCGGCTTCCTCCAGCACGATCAGGAGGTCCTGGCCCAGCCGGTCCTTGCCTTCGGTGTCTGCCGCCATCATCGAATCCCCTCTGCTCGGAAATGCAGGTTGAACTGCTGCAGCTCCTGCTGCTCCTTCAGTGACAGCTGGCGAATCCCGTCAAACGGTGAGGCTGAACGGATCGCATCGCTGATGCTGTCGTTGATCGCCTCATCGTCGCTGGGGCGCAGATAGTTGATAGCCAGCACGTTGCCGAACGGGACGGCCAGGCGGATCTGGACGGAGACTTCGCTGTCCGCGTCGAAACTGTCGGGGCGGTCCCATTCGGCCTCGATCATCCGTCTCACCTGCGCCGCATAGCTGGGGTCCTCTTCGACGACCTCTTCCTGTACCTCAGCAGGCTCATGCACGGTCCACTGGGCTTCCCACGCCTCGATGGCTTCTCGCGACCCGAAGGTCAGGGAGAAGTCCGTCAACAGCGCCTGGGCTGTCTCGTCGAGCTCAAGCACTTCCTGGAAGGGGGCTGAGGCCTGTGCCGCGGCAAGCACCGATGCATCGTAGGCGTCGTTGCCTGAAGAGCGTGAGATGGTGATGTCACCGGCTTCGCCCGCGTCATCGAGGTGGACTTTGACGATGGCGCCATGCTCGGCGTAGTCATCCCCCTCATAGCGCCATGACTGGCCGACGCGACGCCCGATGGCCACGATGGTGTCGGTGAACTCGGGGGACTCGATGATCTGCTGGCGCTCTTCCGCGCTCAGCGTTTCAGCATCGCCTGAGGCTGCCGGAATGGAATCGCCAGCCTCACTGCCCTCGATGGCTGTCGGCGTGTCGCGTTCCGACATGATGCGGGCAAGCTCTTCCTCCATCTCCTCAGGCTCGGGGATCGATGCGGAGGGCTCATCGGCTTCTTGGTGCTCCGAGGGGGATGTCGCCACGGTTGTCGAAACCTCGGCGGTGTCACCACTTGCGGCAGAACTTGCCGTGCTACGGCCACCCCCGAAGTCGAGCTGGTAGTCGTCAGTGGCGCCGCCGGCATCTGCGGCCTCGTCACCGGCGCCCCCGTAGTAGGGCTCTTGAGAGGAGCCGCGACTCAGATCGTCGAGGTAGCGGGAGTTGCCCGTGACGGTCCCCGGAGCCTCTTCAACGGCGTTGCCGGGCGCCTCGTCCAGCGCCAGCGGGGATGCTGATGTGTCAGCGCGGTGATCTGGCGATGACACGTCATACCCCGTTGCCTCGGTGTCGGAGTAAGTCGGCTCATAGTCATCGGGGAATAGGTTGGGCGTCCCGCCGTTGTGACGTTCTGTCGGCTCCAGCTTGCTCGATGATGAAGCAAAGAGCTCGGTGGGATTGCCCACCTTATCGATCCCTTGGCCCACCCAGTCGGTCACACTGCCGGTATAGATGCCATAGGCCCCCACGCCGGCCAGGCCGAGAATGAGGGCTGTGGGCACCAGGCTCTTTTTCTTGGTAGCCGTGGGCTCCTGGGGCGTGGGGGTGTCTTTCTCACTCATGAGTCGTTATTCCTGAGCTCGTGTCACTGGAGGGCGCGGCAAGGGTTGACCACCGACCGAGGACGGACGGAGTCACTCACGATGTCCCGATCTGCCCGAGAGGGATTGTCGGACTCGCAGAAACGGGTCCAGGCACGCAGGTAGTCCTGATAGTCGTAGCTGGGAGGACGGCAGTGACTGGCAAGCGCGTCAGGGATGTTGCGGCGTCCACCGGCGCGGGTCACGAAAGTCCAGTCGGGCTCGTCCATTCCCTTGCCGGCATCGCAGAAACGCTCCCAGCGCTCCATCTCGTAGAGGGAATAGCCCTGGCTCCAGGGGGAGTCATCCTTGCGCAGCTCGCCGAGCCGGGCCAGCGCTTCGCGGACGGTGTCCTCGTCTGTGCCGGTCTGGTCGGCGATGTCCGCCGTGCTGGCATAGCGGTCGTTGAACGGTTCGCCCAGCACGTGGATGTAGGCCGGCTGTCGAATCGCTGCCCCGCCACGCCCCATGTTGTCCCATGCGAGGGTGAGCTGACGGTCAACTTGAAGCATCTTGGCCTGGGCCCGCCCCTGGCGGTCAGCCCAGGCCTCGAGGCGTTCCACGGCTTCGCGGTTCTCCTTCGAGGGATGCCGCTCCGCTTCGGCCCGAAACTCGGGCAAATGCTCGTTGACCCACTCCGCGGTGGGGTACTCAGGAATTTCAGGCAGTGTGCTCCCCACTGCGCACCCGGCCAGCGCGATGGCGGCAGCCAGAGGTAGAAGTTGTTTCATCATTGCGCCTTCTCCGTTTCCGAGAGGGGAGTGCTGTCGACCAGGGCGATGTGCGGCCGTGGGTCACTGACGCGGCCTGGCATGGGTTCAAAGTGGATGGCACCGCTAACGTGCTGCTGATGGTGCAGAAGCAGCTCGGTGGTCTCCCGGGGGACGTTCATCTCGCCGTTCTCCAGGGCTTTGACGAAGACCGGAGAAACATGGGGTGCGAGCAGCTCGTAGAGCCCCGCACGTTCATCAGCCGGGCAGGAGAAGATGTTGCGCATGGTCGCGGGACCACCGCTGACATGCCCGGCCAGCACCCAGAGGCCATCGATCTCGCGCTGCGTCTCGAGCTCGATGCTGACGTGGCCGTTGCTCGTGAGATGAACCTTCATGCCTTGTTCTCTTCTGGTGATGGATGAATTGCGAGCGAGTGTATCGGGTCAAGCGCGTGTCGCTGGGGTGCCAAAGTGACCATGAAGGGCGCGACGAGAGGGGAGAGCTCGGCGGAATCTCTGTCACCATGTCGGCAAATGGAAGAACCAGGACATGACCCGAGATGCTGAGTGCACTGACGCGATGGCTGCCCTTTGCTGGGGGAAAAGTACCGGAGGGGAAGCTACGCCTGACGCCGGCGGGTGACCTGGAGGATGACGAGATTCCGCGCTATCCCCCCTTCGCCAAGGGCCTGCCGGCGGCCCCTATTGAGAAGGTGCTGCTGACGCAGCGCGAATTGATCGCTCGTATTCAGCAGACCCTCGGGCTGTCGAATGAAGAGTTCGAGCGGCTGATGCGCCCGGTGCTGCATAACTACGCGGAGTTCGTCCACCTTCTCCCTGCCTCTGAAGCTCACCACCATCGTGGTGCCGGGGGATTGTTCCGCCATGGCCTGGAGGTCGCCTTCTGGGCGACCCAGGCCTCGGAGGCGGTGATCTTTGTTCGTGATGGCACCCCGCGAGAACGCCGCAACCTGGAGCCGTGCTGGCGCTTGGCCGTGTGCCTGGCCGCCTTGCTCCATGACCTGGGCAAGCCGTTGTCCGATGTCACCGTGACGGACAAGCTCGGCAAGACCGAGTGGAACCCCTACGCCGAATCGCTGATGGATTGGGCCCGTGAGAACGGTATCGAGCGGTATTTCCTGCGCTGGAACAAGGGGCGGCATGAGCGACATGAACGCTTGGCCACGCTGGCGCTGAACATGGTGCTGACCCCGGACGTGCGTCGTTACCTGCGTGCACCGGGACCCGATCTCATGAAGGCGGTGGTAGAGGCGATCTCTGGGACGAGCGCCCTCCATCCGGTGACGCAGCTTGTGCTGAAAGCCGATCAGGAGAGCGTCAAGCGTGACCTGAAGGAGAGCCGGCTCAACATCGATGAGCACTCGATTGGCTTGTCTATCGAGCCTTACATCATCGATGCCATTCGCTCGCTGGTCGTCTCCAAGCGCTGGAAGGTCAATGTGGCTGGCGCACAGGTCTGGCACCTGACCCAGGGCGCCTTCATTGCCTGGAAGGCAGCAGCACCCAGTCTGGTCAAGCACCTGCAGGACAACAATGTACCGGCCGTGCCGCATGATCCGGACACCCTGGCGGACTACCTGATTGACCGGGGCTTCGCGGTTCCCCGCCCTGTGCCGAATAGCGATGCCGACAGCGAAGCCTACTATCGGTACTGGGAAGTGGCACCTTCCGCGCTCGAGGAAGGTGAGATTGCCATGAACGCCAAGATCCTCATGCTCCGCATGGAGGACATCTCGCTGGTGTTTGGAAACAGCGAGAATCCGCCTGCCCCCATCGAGGCGACGATCACGGGCGAGGATGGGAAAGAGGGTCAGGCCAGCACGATGGTCGGGGCCTCTCCGCAAGAGTCGGTCGCTGAGGCGGGTAACGGCGCGGCGAGTGTTCCGCATGCGGAACACTCGACAGAAGAGTTCAACGGCGACGATGCCGCCGAGGAGCCCCTGGCCAATGCCCTAGCAACACTTGGTGGCACGGTGGTGCCAGAGCCAACGGCTCAGGCTGATGATGCTGACGTTGACGATCCGACTGCCAACGACCCGGGTTCTGAAGCCGAGGTCCCGAGCAGCGTGCCAACCGTGGCCCCGGTGAAACAGAGCCCCTCGCCAGGTCTACTCGATCGTAAGGGCCCGCAGAGTGGCGGAGCATCGGCGCCCGTCATCGATCTGGGGCCCTCAAGGTCACCCTCTGCACGGCGTGATGCTGCTGCCGTTTCCACCTCAGAGTCCCGTCCCAAGGCCGAAACCACCGCGCCGGAAGTGCAGGCACCTGCAAAGCCCTCCCCTGATGCATCTGCTCCCGGGGACTCTGCTGCGAATGTGACAGCGCCAGCCGCTGAGCCGGTTGGTGCCGTCGAGGATTTTGCCGCCAAACTGAGCCAGGGCCTCGGCATGGATCTGCCTTTTGATATGCCGGAGCCGCAAGCTGAGACGCCACAGGACCACGGCGCTGCACAGGAGGGGAGGGAGCAGGACGAGACCCAGCACGTCGAGGAGCAACCCCTCTCATCGCCGGCTGACGCTGAGAGCGATGTGCCACGGCAGACATCGACATCAACGCCGCCGTCGCCACCCCTCGGCTTCCTGGATATGCCGTTCCCTGGGATGAGTGCTGGCGCAAGCGACGATGCGGTGCCGGAGCCAGCACCGGATGTGCAACCTACTGTGTCACCCGCACCTAAGGCGAAGGTCGAAGAGGTCCAGTTGTCTCCTGAGGTCCGTCCCTCTGCCTCCCAGCCTACGAAGCCCGCCCCCGTCACGGCAGACATCGACCTGACGCCGGGTGGAAGTCGGCACCAGAGCGACACCTCAAAGAAAAAGCGTAAGCCGAAGACGAAGCGCACATCCCGACCGGAAGCCCAGCATGAGCGGGTAGCGCCGGTGCCGACATCCGAGGTGGAGACGGTGTCGGAGCCTGCCATCATCAACGAGCCCCCGGCGATGCCTGTGAATCCTGAGTCAGGGACAGCCCCCCCTGAACCATCGCCGGCCGACTCAAGCTACGTGAAGGATATTCCGTGGCGTCTCTATGGGGAGGCTGGTGCTGCCCTTCGCCGTTTGGTGAAGCCGGTACTGAAAGGGACGGCCACCCTGGGGGAGGCCGTTATCCGGAGCGGGGACGACCTGTGCCTGCTCTGGCCGGCGGCGGCAGAGTCGGCAGGGGTAGGGGCCGAAGCGCTGAAGGATCTCTTGGGTGATCAGCGCATGCTGGCAGTCGCCGAGGGGGGATCGATCGTACATGAACGTGATGGGCTCGATGTACTGGTGTTGCAAGGCGACCTGGTCGACTTGATCTGTCAGCGTTTCACCGCTCGCGAGGCGGATCTCGAGGCGGCGCTTGTTGAGGCAGCGCCCGACGCATCTCCTGCTGCTGAGGAAGAAAAAACCGCGGTGCCGGGGGTAGCAGAACCGGAGGCCAGCAATCCGGAAAACATCGAGGCTACTCCCCCGTCAGTGCCCGCTCGGACAGCTGAGAAGCCGTCCACGCCTATCGTGAGGCGTCGTAGCGCTATGGAAAAGACCTCTGGCGCGGACTATGACGAGCCCGCGGCGCCCTCTCACGGGTTCGCCGGCGCTATCCCGGACTTCGATGTGATGTCCCCGATCGAGGTGGATGACGAACACGACGCCATGGATGCCTTCTCCGTGGACGACTCGGCAATAGACATCGGCCTCACCCCCGACACGATGACCGCCAAGGAGGCCCTCTTGCGGCTCAAGGCCATGATTGTCCAGGGAGAGGGGGAGTGGCTGGTGGGCAGCGTTCGTCGGGATGGCGACATGCTGGTGGTCAATGACCACGCCTTGGACAGGATCGGTGTCGACTACCCCGACCTGACCCGCAACCGGTTGAGAACCGTTGTGAAAACCCATGCGCTGGGCATTTCGCTCGTGGGCAAAGAGAACAAGCTGCTGGTGAGGAAGCCAACATGAGTGGTGATCTTGAATATGAAATGCCGTGGCGGCCCAACTATGAGGCCATGGCGATCGGCGGCTGGGCCGGCGCCTCTGTGCTGGCGCTGGGTATCAACCAGCTCAGCCAGATGCCGCCGGAGCCCTTCTACTGGATGACGGGTGTGTGCGGGGTCATGGCCATGGCGCGAATCCCTAAGGCCATCAAGCTGCACACCTTGAAGAAGCACCTGGGCGGGCGAGAGCTGGAGTTCTTGAAGATCGACAAGCTCCAGAAGGTCATCGCCAAACATCCCGATGAGATGTGGCTGGGATATGGCTTCCACTGGGAGGCCAGACATGCTCAGCGTGCCTTCGAGATTCTCAAGCGGGACTGGTCCTCCATCGTGGGGCCACACGGTGGGCGTCATAACGGTAAGGAGATGCCCATCGGTCAGTCCTGGATTCATGGCCTGGAGCCTAAGGAACAGAAGATCTACCAGCCCCTCAAGCACAGCGAGGGTCATACGCTGATCGTCGGCACCACGGGCTCGGGCAAGACCCGAATGTTCGACATCCTGATCTCCCAGGCGATCATGCGCGGCGAGGCGGTGATCATCATTGATCCCAAGGGCGACCAGGAGATGCGGGATAACGCACGGCGAGCCTGCGAGGCGCTAGGCACCCCCGAGAGGTTCGTGGCGTTTCACCCCGCGTTCCCCGAGGAGTCGGCGAGGATCAACCCTCTGCGCAACTATTCGCGGGTGACCGAGATCGCCTCTCGGATCGCGGCGCTGATCCCCTCGGAGGCTGGCGCAGACCCCTTCAAGAGCTTCGGTTGGCAGGCGCTGAACAACATTGCCCAAGGCCTGGAGCTCGTCTACGAACGACCCAGCCTGGTGAATCTGAGGCGCTTCCTTGAAGGCGGGGCGGATGGTTTGGTGATCCAGGCCATCAGTTCCTACGCCGCCCGTCACGTCGATGGCTGGGAGGCAGACGCCAAGCCGTATCTCGAGAAGGCCAGCGGTGGCCCCCGCGAGAAGCGGGCCAGGATGCTCAGCCGCTACTACTTCGAGCGTATTCAGCCGACCAAGCCCTCGACCGAGCTGGAGGGCCTGCTGTCGATGTTCCTCCATGACAACACCCACTTCGGCAAGATGGTCGCCTCGCTGCTGCCGATCATGAACATGCTGACTTCCGGATCGCTGGGGGAGCTGCTTTCACCGGACCCCTCTGATACCAGCGATTCGCGCCCGATCACGGACTCTGCCAAAATCATCAACAACGCCATGGTGGCCTACATCGGTCTGGACTCACTCACCGACAACATGGTGGCGAGTGCGATCGGCTCGATCTTCCTCAGCGACCTCACAGCGGTGGCGGGGGACCGGTACAACTTTGGCGAGAACAACCAGCAGGTCAACATCTTCGTCGATGAAGCGGCGGAGGTGATCAACGACCCCTTCATCCAGCTCCTGAACAAGGGCCGCGGTGCCAAGCTGCGACTCTTTGTGGCGACGCAGACGTTCGCGGACTTCGCCGCCCGCATGGGGAGCCAGGAGAAAGCGCTGCAGGTGCTGGGCAACATCAATAATACGGTGGCGCTCCGTGTCAAAGATGCGGACACGCAAGAGTACGTCACCAAAGGCGTGCCACCCACACGCGTCAAATATGTGATGCGCACGCAGGGCCAAAATACGGATGGGGAACAACCGATCATGCATGGGGGTAACCAGGGCGAGCGCCTCATGGAAGAGGAGAGCGAGCTGTTTCCCTCACAGCTGCTCGGCATGCTGCCGAACCTCGAATACATCGCCAACATCTCTGGCGGGCAACTTATCAAGGGGCGGCTTCCCATCCTCACCGGGTGACGGAATGCCATGAACGAAGATGGTTATACGAAAAGAAACCAGGGCAGTGACCTGGAGGTCGTCAGAGTGATCACAGAAGAACGCCGTATTGGCATGACCGAAGCCATCAGGCAGCGAGGCCGGCGCTACGCCGACATCGTGGACCTGCTCTTTTTTGATTGGCCCAAGGCCAAGGACGTCATCGAGAACCTGCGAGCCTACGTCTCAGAGCATATCCAGCGTCACGATGATCCAGTGATCTACACCATCATTACCGAAGCGCTGGATGAGTACCACGACGCGGTCTATAACCCCGGCGGCCGTAAGCTGGAAGATCCGCTGCGCCTAGCGGTCTTCATCAATGCGCTGGTAACGGCCACGTGCCGGGAGCTCCAGATTGTCATCACGAATGATGCCGGCAACTCCTGGTCTCTGGCCAGTGGCACGCCTTTCGCGTCCTGGCTGATGGCCAACGATGGAGAGCTGACCATCTACAGCCAAGCGCCGGCTGACGAGAGTTCTCTGCGCGAGGTGATCTATTCGCTGCTGACCAGTGAGTCGGTGAAACGGATTTTGAAGAGGGCTGGCCATGAAGACGCCGTTCTGGCTAATCGCGTGGTTACTGATCGCTGAGATGTTCGTGATCCTCGTGTTCGTGCCCGGCCATTGGACCGAGCGCGTCATTGAGAAGGAGTCTGCCATGGTGCAGAGCCAGCTAGGACGCAACACAGTCGAGTGGATCGATCAGAAAGCGCTTGATTGGTACAACATCTCCATGTGGGAGAGCGGCGTCTACCGGACCCTGCACACATTGCTGATCCCCACTCCCGAGGAGAGGGCTTCCAGCCGGGGCATGCAGAACATGGGGAGCCAGATATTCCCGTGGGTCGAGGACCGTCTGGCGTCGCTCATGCATGTCGTCTACCAGGTCTGTGCTCGCATGGCCCTGCTGGCGGTCTGGGCACCCTACATGCTGATCCTGCTGATCCCCGCCGTCTGGGACGGCTACATGGGCTGGAAGATCAAGCGGACCAACTTCGACTACGCCAGTCCGGTTCTGCATCGCTATGGGATACGGGGGGTGTTGCTGGTAGCACAGTGCCTGCTCATCGCCTTCTTCGCCCCTATCGCCCTCAACCCCATCATTATCCCATTGACCATGATGGTGGCGTGCGTGATGTTCGGCTTGGCGCTAGCGAACCTCCAGAAGCGGGTGTAAGCCTCCATCGAAACTCCTGCCTGACCTCAGCGCCCCCGCCCGGGGGCGCTCGTCGTTGCCGGGGTGTTCCGCATGCGGAACACCTGCTCCGCTAAAAATCTTGCGAATCCCTGTCGACGTACCCCTCAAGGGCGTTTCTGCGCAGGGGTAATGCTGCCGCGATCAGTGATGATGGCGCCAACTCAGGCATTACCTCCGGAGACGCTTGTATGGAGCCAGTCAAAATCCCCAGCCGTATCGACGACCCGATCCACGTCCTGATGTGGAGCCTCGATGAGATGGCCCCGATCTTTGCCGGCCTGATCCTCGGCATCGCGGTGGGTCAGGCGATGATCGGATTCGGTATCGGCCTGGTCGTGACCAACCAGTATCGCAAGTACCGGGACAACCATCCTGATGGCTACCTCATCCACATTGCCTACTGGGCTGGGCTCATGTTCACCAAGGCTCGCTCCATGGTGAATCCGTACATCCGGAGGTTCCTGCCGTGAAGCTCGATAACTTCCTCAAGACCTGGAACGGCGCACTCGCTGAAAACCGCTTCTCACGCATCGTGATGCTGGTGATGGCCGTGGCCCTGGTGCTGGCGCTGATCAAGGCCTTCACCCGCGAGACGGTGGTGACGATCCAGCCCTACACCCTCAAGAGCGAGGCATGGGTCACCCAGAACAAGGCGTCCCAGTCCTACAAGGAGTCGTGGGGCATGCTCCTCGCCTCCCTGACGGGGAACGTGACGCCGGGCAGTGTCGGCTTCGTCAAGGAGCGTATCGAGCCACTGCTTTCACCGGAGATCTATCGACCGGTAATGGAGGCTATCGAGATCCAGTCTCAGCGGATTCAGAACGATCGCGTCACCATGCGCTTCGAGCCTCGCTCCGTCGAGTACGAGCCGAGTAGCGACATCGTCTACGTCTATGGGCACTCCTACCTGACTGGTGCCACCGGTGAGACCTCACGTGACGAGCGAACCTACGAATACATCATCGACATCAAGGATTACGCCCCCGTGGTAACCCATATCGATACCTATGCCGGCCGCCCCCGGACAGAGCGGATTCGTGAGCAGATGGAACGTCAGGAGCAGCGTCGTCAGGAGCGAGCCAATGGTTAAGAAAGCACTTGCAGTCGCCTTGGCTGCTGCCCTTGGTGGATTCGGTAGCGCTGGCGCATCAGAGGTCGAGATCCCTGTTGAGCCTGTCAATTTCAGCGTGCCGGCCAACGTGATGAGCAACAACGTGCCACGTCCGACTGGCGCTTCAGGTGGCAGTTCAAGTCAGCGCAACGCAGTGAACGAGAGCCCCCAGTTGACCATGGCGCCAGGTGTGAACGAAATCGTGCCGGTGGCAATCGGCCACCTGAACCGGATCGTGACGCCGTTCGGTGAGCCACAGGTCACCACCACCTCGGATGCTACGACTGAGATTCGAGACAACGTTGTGTACGTCGCAACGGATCAGCAGGCCCCGGTCACGATGTTCATTACTCAGAAGGGGAGTGAGGCCCAAGCCCTCTCGCTGACGCTGGTGCCACGACGCATTCCGCCGCGTGAGCTGTTCATCGAGCTGGAAGGTGCAGCCTTTACGCCGGGCCTGGTCAGTAGCCCGAAGGCGGAGCGCTGGGAGACATCCCAACCCTATATCGACACCCTGCGGTCGCTCATGCGGAGCATCGCGCTCGGCGAGATCCCCCAGGGCTACACGTTGCATGAGACGGACCCCCGGACGACGCTGCCGTCCTGCTCACAGCCCGGTGTCACCTATGACTTCGTCAATGGGCAGACCATGACCGGACACAAGCTCTCGGTCTCGATCGGTGTGGCACGGAACGTGTCAGGACAGCCGCTCGAGATAAAGGAACAGGCATGTGGCAACTGGAACGTTGCTGCCGTGGCCGCGTGGCCTCGCAACGTCCTGGGCCCCAACCAGAAAACCGAGCTCTATGTGGTGACGAAGATCGGCGAGCGGCCCGAACCCACTAGCCAGCGGCCATCCCTTCTCGGAGGTGTCCAATGATCGGTCAGCACTGGGAGCAGTTGTCACCCCGGAATAAGCGCATCATCGCCGTCGGCGGAGGGCTGGCACTTCTGCTAGGTGTGATCGCGATCTTCTCTAGTGGCGGCGAAGAGCGTGATCGCCGCGGACCCGATCGGGATACGGTGCGCCACGTACTCACCGATCGTGACACCCGAGACGTCTCTATCGATGGCCTGGCGGCCCAAATCCAGATCGCCAAGAGCCAAAACGACGATTTGCGACAGGAGCTGGACTCCGTGCGACGTGTGCTTGAGCGCACCGAGCGCAGTACCGAAGGCTCTCAAGAGATGCGTAAGGAGATTGAGTCGCTCCAGTCACAAATCGAGATGCTCATTGACCAGAACATGGACTTGATGAGCATGGCCAACGAACCTCGTCGCGCCGGCGCCCAGGGCGGTGGGGCCGAGGATCGCTTCCAGAGCAATGGAACAGCCCCCGTTGACTTCACAGTCGCGCAGGAAGAGGAAGAGCAGAACGCCTATGAGGTAGATCCAGAGGCGGTATTCAAAAATGCGCCTCTGCCCCGTCGCAATACCGCTGCGGAGGCCGAAGCGGCAGATCCCCGTCGACGCTCTGGCGACGCTGAGGATGCCGGCGAGGAAGCCGGGAGCCCCCAGAACGGGGTGCAGATCATCAGCTCTTACCAAGCCGAGACCGAAGAGGAGCGGAAAGCCCGCGAGGCCGCTGAGAGTGATGATGAGGGCGCATACCTGCCAGCAGGTTCAATCCTCACGGGGGTGATGCTGAACGGCATGGATGCTCCTACCTCCCAGGGCAGCCGGCGCGACCCGTTCCCGTCAACCCTGCGCATCCAGCATGAGGCGATCCTGCCTAACCGGTTCCGAGCTGATGTGAAGGAGTGCTTCCTGATCGTCTCTGGGTACGGCGACCTGAGCTCGGAGAGGGCCTACCTGCGAGGCGAGACCATTTCATGCATCCGTGATGATGGCGGTGTCATCGAGGCTCGCGTCGATTCCTATGCCGTCGGCGAGGATGGAAAGGCCGGTGTACGGGGACGGCTGGTTTCCAAGCAAGGCGCGATGATCGCCCGCTCCATGATGGCTGGCTTCATGTCTGGTGCTGCCAATGCCTTTGATGTCGATGCCGTGCCGGTCATTCAAACAGGGTCTGTGGGCGATAAGACCCAGTACCAGTCCAACTTCAGCCCAAGCATGTTCCAGGGCGCAGCTGCTCAAGGCGCCTCCAACGCCCTCGACCGCATCGCCCAGTTCTATGTCGATATGGCCGAAGGCATTTTCCCGGTCATCGAGGTTGATGCTGGACGCCAGATCGAATTGATCCTGACGCGTGGCACCAAGCTCCAGATCAAGTAACCAGAAATCAGCGAAACGCCCTTGAAAGGCATTTCGGCGCAAGGAGGTTCCATGACCCGATCCATATCATCACCGCTGAAGCTGGTTGCGAGCCTGGGTATTGCCTCGGTGATCAGCGGGTGTGCCGCTTTCAATATCGGCGAGTCCGAATACAGCTGTTCGGGCATCCCCGAAGGGGTCCAGTGCATGTCCACAAAGGACGTCTACAACCTCACCAATAACGGCAATGTGCCGGTGTCTCTGGACGGTGGTTCCGTCGAGAGCGCCAACCAGGTCGCCCAGGGTCAGCGAGGGGACATGCCCCGGGCCGGTACCAGCCCGAATGATGTCGTGAGCAATTACGTTTCACCCCGGCTCCCGGATCGGCCGGTACCGGTTCGCACCCCGGCGGAGGTGATGCGTATCTGGATCGCGCCCTGGGAGGATGATGCGGGCGACCTGATAGTGACGGGCCACCTGTATACCGAGATTGAACCCCGGCGCTGGGTGATTGGCGAGCCGACCTCGAATACCCAGCCATCGCTGAGACCGCTGCAGAGCATCCAGCGAGACGACGACGCTCAGTAACCTGCCATCGCAACCCAAGACCACTGAAGGAGCACTACCATGCAGCTTGTTTCTCTCATGCAACGCAAGGGCGCCATCATCTCGATGGCTGCTGTGTTCGGCGCTGCCGCGCTTGTCCTCTCCGACGCCTCGTTCGCTGGCACCGGCGGCGGCGAGTTCGAGGATGTCTGGATCACCCTCGAGGAGTGGACCCAGGGCACCCTCGGACGAATCATCACACTCGCCATCATCCTGGTGGGGGCGGTCATCGGTGTTGTCAGGCAGAGCCTGATGACCTTTGCCGTGGGTTTCGCGATGGGCATGGGGCTCTACAACGCTCCGTTGATCATCGACTCGATTGTGGGGGCAACCCTCACCAACGCTGGCGCGATCATGACGACCGGTCAGCAAATCACCAACGGCCTGGGCCTCTAACGCTCACGGCATATCGACTGGGCAGCGCGGTGTTGCCCCACAAAACAGGACTACGATCATGCAAATGATTACTCTCATGCAACGCAAGGGCACCATCATTTCGATGGCCGCAGTTTTCGGTGCCGCCGCGCTTGTCCTCTCGGATGCCTCCTTCGCTGGTACCGGTGGCGGCGAGTTCGAGGACGTCTGGATCACCCTCGAGGAGTGGACTCAGGGCACCCTTGGTCGAATTATCACCCTTGCCATCATCGTGGTGGGGGCGGTCATCGGTGTTGTCAGGCAGAGCCTGATGACCTTCGCCGTGGGCTTCGCCATGGGCATGGGGCTCTATAACGCCCCGTTGATCATTGACTCCATTGTGGGGGCAACCCTCACCAACGCTGGCGCGATCATGTCGACCGGTCAGCAAATCAGCAACGGCCTGGGGCTCTAGCCTTCTTCACCTTCAGATCCCTGCGTATTTGGGCAGCCTCGGGCTGCCCTTTTTTCGAAGACGCTCTTGAAGGGTACGTCAGGGCGGGGGGGGCTAGCGTTTGAGGGGGTAGGGTGCGACCTGAAAACCCCCGTCTCGCGTAGACAGATTGAAGCAACGGTCGTCGTCCAGGAGGAACATCCCATGGCAAGCCGACACGCAATACGGTCGCCGTTTACGGCCCTGCTCATAACCATGGTAGGGGCAATGGCATCAGGCCATGCCGTAGCTGACTTGGTTGAGTTCAGCTTTATGAACCCCTCTGGCGAGCAGCGCACCCTGCCGGCCGATGCCCACTATGCCAATCCAGTGGGATCGATCGATTTCATGGTCAGTGGCGGTGTTGATCGTCGTGTTAGTGTCTCAATCCTTCGACAAGATGGCTCGGTTATACAGACCGAGACCAGCCATCTACTCGGAGCCGATGATCGCATAGCGACCAGCAGTGGTGAATACTATGGAGCCAAGCTGGCGTTGAGAGCTCCGGGAGAGGGTGGGTATCAGATCCGCTCGCGCATCCTCTCCTCCTCTGGAGACGTCGTTTCCGAGCGTGTTGCCCCTCTCCTGGTCGACACCACTCCACCGACGGTCGGAAACTTTTCGATGAATGGCGCGGGTGTGTCGAAGGCTCCCGACGGTCGATACATTTTCTCGCACCACGACCCGCGTTACATCGCACTCGACAATGTTGCGGATACTGGCTCGAACATCGACAAGATCCGCTTTGAAACTTATCGCGCCTCTGGCGACCTCGTTCGCGAGGGCGAGGTGCCATATTACTCGGGAGAGAACAAAGCTCAGCTAGGGACGGGTGGCAACAATAGCGTCACTTCGGCTCATGTGCCGAATGGCCTGAGGGAAAGCAACCGCATCAGGTACATCGTGCGAGATCGGGCAGGTAACTCGGCACACAAGGATTTGATGTTCTACAACTCTTCGTCATGTGGGCCATCCCCGGAACCAGTAGCTTATTATGACCCCGGCTACAACGGCTCATACATGGGGTTATCCAAGTTCCACCGCCTCCGCCCTGTTGAGGCTTCGGGTAACCATGTGGCCACCAACCCCGTAAAGATTCTGTACCGTGTGCCCCGTACCGCGTATCGTGGCCTTCCAGAAGGGGAAATCTATGGTGGCACCCCGGCAGGAATTAGCTCTTCCCTGGATCATACTGACGGTACCTACGCCTATTTTTCTGTCGAAGGTCCTCTGGGCACTGACGGAAACATCCTTTGGACCCAGGTGGGCTGGACGACGCCGGCCACTTGGCGCTGTGCGCCACTCGGCTTGCCTAATCCTACATTCGCTTCCAATGCCAAACCGCCTCAGGCCACGAATCTCGAAGCTTATATCAATGGTGTTGGATGGGTCGGCAGCCGCTACTCAGCCAATCGCGACACCCCCAAGGCACCGAGGGATACCGCGATCACGAAATTCCGGTACACTGTCGAGCCCCGTCCCTATCGGCAAGTCGCCGAGCTTCAGGGTGCAACCTGTACAGTGCCAGCGGGAAGCTCCAGCTGTACGGGCAATCTGAATTTATCGTTCAACGCCACAGGCACCGCCGCGCATTATCACTACCGCCCGGTGGTGAAGCGCGAAGACAAAGGCAGTCTTTATACCCGGTACAACACCTTTGTCTGGGAATGGGATGCCGCAGACCCCTCCGTGACGAAACTGATTTCCCTTGATAAGGAACGAAAGCGGATTGTTTTTGAGGGTCATAAACCTCTTTCTGGTCGCACCTGGAACCGGGTGAGGATGGCACAAGCCGGCATCGTCGCGATCGACAGCCAGGGAAGTCGTCATACCATCGATGCCACGGCCATCGAGACGAACGGTGACTATTCTGTCGTGACGGTAGATTATGGCTCGCTGCCTGAAGGCACTTACGACCTTGCGGGTTGGATTGAGGACTTTAATCGCAACCGAGACGAGAAGACCCTCGGCAGCATTTACA
Source organism: Halomonas terrestris (assembly GCF_049166755.1). NCBI lineage: Bacteria > Pseudomonadati > Pseudomonadota > Gammaproteobacteria > Oceanospirillales > Halomonadaceae > Halomonas > Halomonas terrestris. The sequence continues at coordinate 47,870 of NZ_JBMHFZ010000028.1, forward strand.
ACGATACGACCCCACCTACCATTAGCATCAATTCCAGCCAGGGTAATCAAGTTTCGACACTCGACAGCCTGACCTTTCAGCTATCGGATGACACAACAACAGATCCTAAGGTCCATAGCGTCAGTCTTTCTGGTGGTCCTGCCACTGATTTCGTGCAGATGTCCTCTCGTGGCATTGCGGTTAACCAGTATGCCTTGGAATATCCGATCATTTTCCCCTCGCTGCAGGCCGGCGAGGAATACACACTGACGGTAGTCGCCAAGGACGCCCAGTACAACCAGTCCACTGAGGACTTCGTCTTCACCTACGATCCCCCGCGGGTTTCCCTGCAGGGCGGCGTCGACGGCAAGTTGATGATTCCGGCGGTGCAGCACGAGTTCAAGCACCTCGACGGCCGACGCATCATCGAGACCCAGCCGCTGACCCTGGCCGACGGCAGCACCGTGGCCGGCACCTACGACGTGTTCGCCAGT
>NZ_JBMHFZ010000029.1:0-40802 GCF_049166755.1 Halomonas terrestris
CAGATCGGCCACCAATCCATAATCGGCGACCTGGAAGATCGGCGCCTCCTCGTCCTTGTTGATCGCCACGATCACCTTGGAGTCCTTCATGCCGGCCAGGTGCTGGATGGCACCCGAGATGCCCACGGCGATGTAGAGCTCGGGGGCGACGATCTTGCCGGTCTGGCCCACCTGCATGTCGTTGGGCACGAAGCCGGCGTCCACCGCCGCGCGCGAGGCGCCGATGGCCGCGCCCAGCTTGTCGGCGATGCCATCGAGCAGCTTGAAGTTCTCGCCGTTGCCCATGCCGCGGCCGCCGGAGATCACCACCTTGGCGGCCCCCAGCTCGGGGCGGTCGGACTGGGCGAGCTCCTCCTTGACGAAGGTGGACTGGGCGTTGTCGGCCACGAAGTCGACGGCCTCGACGGCGGCGCTGCCGCCTTCGCCTACGGCATCGAAGCCGGTGGCGCGTACGGTGATCACCTTCAGCGCGTCCTCGCTCTGCACCGTGGCGATGGCGTTGCCGGCGTAGATCGGGCGCTTGAAGGTGTCCGGGGACTCGACGGCGATGATCTCGGAGATCTGCGCCACGTCCTTGAGCGCGGCGACACGCGGCAGCACGTTCTTGCCGGTGGTGGAGGCGGCCGCCAGCAGGTGGGTGTAGTCACCCGCCAGCTCGGCGAGCAGCGCCGCGGTGGGCTCGGCCAGCAGGTGGGCGTAGGCGGCGTGGTCGGCCACCCGCACGCGGCTCACGCCGTCGAGCTTCGCCGCGGCCTCGGCGATGGCGGAAACGCCCTCGCCTGCCACCAGCACGTCGATATCGCCGCCAATGGCCTGGGCGGCCGCGACCACATCGGCGGTGGCGCCGGCCAGGGCGCCGTCGTGATGTTCGGCGAGTACCAGGATGCTCATGAGATCACCTTCGCTTCGTTCTTCAGTTTATCGACCAGCTCATCCACGGAGCCCACCTTGACGCCGCCCTGGCGCTCGGCCGGCGGCTCGACCTTGAGCAGCCTGATCCTGCTCGCCACCTCGACGCCAAGCTCCGCGGGGCTCTTGACGTCCAGCGGCTTCTTCTTGGCCTTCATGATGTCGGGCAGCTTGGCGTAGCGCGGTTCGTTGAGGCGCAGGTCGGTGGTGACGATCGCGGGGAGCGTCAGCTCCACGGTCTGCAGGCCGCCGTCGATCTCGCGGGTCACCCGGGCCTTGTCGTTGTCGATGACGACTTCCGAGGCGAAGGTGCCCTGGGGCAGGCCGGTCAGGGCGGCGAGCATCTGGCCGGTCTGGTTGTTGTCGCTGTCGATGGCCTGCTTGCCGAGGATCACCAGGCCCGGCTGCTCGGCCTCGACCACCTTGGCCAGCGCCTTGGCGGCGCCCAGCGACTCGACGCGCTCGTCGGTCTCGACATGGATGGCCCGGTCGGCACCCAGCGCCAGCGCGGTGCGCAGCTGTTCCTGGGCGGCCCTGGGGCCGATGGTCACGGCGACGATCTCGGTCGCGACGCCCTTCTCCTTCAGGCGCACCGCCTCTTCCACGGCGATCTCGCAGAAGGGGTTCATGGCCATCTTGACGTTGGTGAGATCGACGTCGGAGTGGTCCGGCTTGACCCGGATCTTGACGTTGTAGTCGATGACGCGTTTGACCGCGACGAGTACTTTCATGGTGTCCTCGCTTGGTTCACTCTAACGAACCGTCTGGTTAGGAACATACCGACCATGCCGGCTCGGCGGCAGGCGTATCAGCGTGTCCTTAGAACCGCTTGACATGCCCTTATACGTTTCATGCAAGCGTTTGATAGGCGCCGCACCCGAAAACTCATCCAATTTGCCACAGCGGTGACCATGGCAACAATCCCCTTGCCTACCGGGCCAGGACAGGCTTCACCGCACATTGCCCATCGAAGGGGTGACCTGAGTCGTCTATTATGCCTATCATGGAGAATATCGAGAAGCAAACGACCGTTTTAAAACCTTTCGACGTTGGTGGCATGCGCTCTAGCCCCGCGTCGGCGGCGAGGGAGGAGTGTTCAGGTGGAAAAAGCAGAACGTGAGTCCATGGATTTCGACGTGGTCATCGTGGGCGCCGGCCCCGCGGGCCTGTCGGCGGCGTGCCGCCTCATGCAGCAGGCGAACGAGGCCGAACAGGAACTGACCGTCTGTGTGGTGGAGAAGGGCTCCGAGGTGGGTGCCCATATCCTTTCCGGGGCGGTGTTCGAGCCCCGAGCCCTCCAGGAACTCTTCCCCGACTGGGAAGCGCGCAGCGCCCCGCTGACCACCCCGGCGATCCGCGACGAGCTCTACCTGCTCAAGGACGGCGCGAAGGCCCAGAAGCTGCCCAACGCCCTGGTGCCGAAGAGCATGCACAACACCGGCGGCGACATGACCCGCTACGTGATCAGCGCCGGCAACCTGTGCCGCTGGCTGGCCGAGCAGGCCGAGGGGCTGGGCGTGGAGATCTTCCCGGGCTTCGCCGCACAGGAGGCGATCGTCGAGGAGGGCGTGGTCAAGGGCATCCTGATCGGCGACATGGGCGTCGGGGCCGATGGCCAGCCCAAGGACAGCTACATGCCGGGCATGGAGCTGCGCGCCAAATACACGCTGTTTGCCGAGGGCGCCCGCGGCCATATCGGCAAGCGCCTGATCCAGGAGTATGACCTCGCCGCCGGCAAGGATCCCCAGCACTACGGCATCGGCCTCAAGGAGCTGTGGGACGTGCCGGCCGAGCAGCACGAGCCCGGCCTGGTGCTGCACGGCTCCGGCTGGCCGCTGGACAAGCACACCCACGGCGGCTGGTTCCTCTACCACGGCGAGAACCAGCAGGTAGTGGTCGGCCTGATCATGGACCTCTCCTACCAGAACCCCTGGCTCTCGCCCTTCGACGAGTTCCAGCGCATGAAGCACCACCCGGTGCTCAAGCAGTACCTGGAGGGCGGCAAGCGGGTGGCCTACGGCGCCCGGGCCATCGCCAAGGGCGGCCTCAACTGCCTGCCGAAGATGACCTTCCCCGGCGGCCTCCTCATCGGCTGTGACGCCGGCACGCTGAACTTCGCCAAGATCAAGGGGCTGCACACCGCCATGAAGTCCGGGCTGGTAGCCGCCGAGGCGGTGTTCGAGGCCGTGGCCAAGGGCGACGAGGGCGGCCAGGAGCTGACCGCCTTCACCGAGAAGTGGGAGGCGAGCTGGGCCTACGCCGAACTCAAGGAGAGCGCCAGCTTCGGTCCGGCGATCCACAAGTACGGCACCGTCGGCGGCGGGGCCTACAACTTCGTCAACCAGCTGCTCGGCGGCAGGCTGCCCAACGTCCATGACACCACACCGGACCACGCGGCGCTGAAGCCGGCCGGCGAGTGCGAGAAGATCGAGTATCCGAAGCCCGACGGCAAGCTCTCCTTCGACAAGCCCTCCTCGGTGTTCCTGTCGAACACCAACCACGAGGAGGACCAGCCCTGTCACCTGCGGCTCACGGACCCGGAGCTGCCGATCCGCGACAACCTGCCGGAATACGCCGAGCCGGCGCAACGCTACTGCCCGGTGGGCGTCTACGAGGTGGTCGAGGACGAGGCGGGCCAGCCGAAGTTCCAGATCAACTTCCAGAACTGCATCCACTGCAAGACCTGCGACATCAAGGACCCGGCCCAGAACATCACCTGGGTGGCGCCGGAGGGTGGCGGCGGGCCCAACTATCCCAATATGTAACCCGGCTTCGCCGGGAGCTCGAAGCCGTAGCCGTAAGCCGTAAGCCGTAAGCCGTAAGCCGTAAGCCGTAAGCCGTAAGCCATAAGCCGTAAGCCGTAAGCCGTAAGCCGTAAGCCGACAGGAAGATGCCACTGGTCCTAGCCAGTGGCGACGGTTTTTCTTCCAGCTTATAGCTTATGGCTTACAGCTCCGGGCAAAGCCCGGCGCAGCGCTTCCACCACCCGCTCCTGCTGGGCCATCTCGAGATAGGGGTGCATGGGCAGGCTGAGTATCCGTTCACACACCGATTCGCAGGCCGGCAGCGAGCAGGCCGGGTCGGCGATCGCCGGCTGCCGGTGCAGCGGCCGAGGATAGTGAATCGCGGTGGGGATGCCGGCCTCGGCCATGTGCGCCTGGACGCGGTCGCGCTCGGGCAGCTGGAGGCTGTACTGGGCATGCACGCTGGTATTGCCCGGCGCCACCAGCGGGGGGGTGACATCCAGGCCCTGCAGCAGTCGATCATAGCGCTCGGCCACCGCCTGGCGCCGCACGATCTCCTCGTCGAAGAGCTCCAGCTTGGCCAGCAGGATCGCCGCCTGCAGGGTATCCAGGCGACTGTTCATCCCCGGGTGCGCATGCTGATAGCGCCGCACCTCCCCATGGCGGGCGATGCTGCGCAGCCGCTCGGCCAGCTCGGCATCATCGGTGAACAGCGCTCCGCCGTCGCCGTAGGCGCCCAGTGGCTTGCTGGGAAAGAAGCTGGTGGCCGCGACCCGGCTCAGACCGCAGGAAGGGCGCCCGTGGCGGGTGGCCCCAAAGCTCTGGGCGGCATCCTCGATGACCGCCAGGCCATGGCGGGCGGCCACGGCGTCGATCGCCTCCATGTCGGCACACTGCCCGAATATCGATACCGCCATGATGGCCCGGGTGTCCGGCGTGACGGCCGCCTCCAGCTGGCCGGGATCGAGCAGGCAGGTATGCGGGTCGATATCCACGTAGGCGGGACGCGCCCCGGCGAGCACCACGCTCTCGGCGGAGGCGATGAAACTGAACCCGGGCACGATGACCTCATCGCCCGGGCCGATGCCCAGTGCCATCTGGGCGATCTGCAGGGCATCGGTGCCGTTGGCGCAACCGATGCAGTGCGCCACACCGGCACGCGCCGCCAGGCGTTGCTCCAGCTCGTCCACCTCGGGGCCGAGCACGTAGCGACCGTGCGCCAGCACGGCCTGGATGGCGGCATCGAGCCGGGGCTTGAGTCGCGCTTGCTGGAGGGTGAGATCGATGAACTCCATGCTGCCTCCTCAGTCGCGACAAGGGGCGAGCGCCAGCAGGTGAGGATGCGCCTCTCCCTCGCGAGGCGGTTCGGGGCGTGCCTGCCGCAGGCCGTGCACGGTTTCCAGGCAGTGGCGTACGGCATCGATGCCGAAGCCGCGGCCGGCGAGGATCTCCCGGTAGCTGACGGTATGCAGGTCGTTGAAGCCACTGGAGAACTCGAACAGCTCCCCGTCGCAGGTGATGCTGCGATAGGTCGACTGGCGGCCGCGAACGCTCTCCGGCAGGTCCTGTGCATCGATGGAGAGGAACCAGCGCACCCGGGCCTTCTCGTACTCCATGTAGCCGGCGGCCTTGTGGTCATCGCTGTAGTGCAGCACCTGCTGCTGCAGTTCGCCGAAGACCAGGTGCAGCATGTCGAAGAAGTGCACGCCGATCTCGGCCACCACCCCGTAGGACTTGCGTGGATCGCCCTTCCAGCTGGCCAGATACCAGGGCCCCCGCACCGTGATGTAGGTCAGCTCCACCTCATACCTGCTGTCGCGAGTCTCCGCGACCACCTTGTCGCGCAGTTCGTGGATCGCCGGATGATGGCGCAGCTGCATGATGCTGTAGACCCGCCGGCCGGTCTCCTCCTCCATGCAACCCAGCTCGTCCAGCTGCGCCGGGGTGGGCACCAGCGGCTTCTCGCAGATGACATCGCAGCCCAGTTGCAGGCCGGCGGTGATATGGGCGCTGTGCAGGTGGTTGGGTGAGCAGACCACCATGTAGTCGATCGCCCCCTTCCCCAGGCGACGGAGCCGCCAGGCGTGTTCGAGGAAGTACTCGAACTCGGTGAAGAAGGCGCAGTCGGTGGAGATCGAGTCGATGATACCCACCGAGTCGTTGATGTCGTAGGCCGCGACCAGGCCGTTGCCGGTCTCCTTGATGGCCTGCATGTGGCGGGGAGCGATATAGCCTGCCGCACCGATCAACGCAAAGTTCATGTCCGTCCCCCCCGACGTCCGCCCTGTCACCTCACCCTCAAGCGTAGTGGCGGGCGGCCCGCCCTGCCCGGCCCCGGGTCAACGCCGCCGTCAACCTCGGGCGACGGGGCGCGACGGGTCGCGAATCCACTCGCTCCAGGAGCCGGCATAGAGTCGGGGCAGCGGCTTGCCGGCCACGGCATAGGCCAGGATGTTGTGGCAGGCGGTGACGCCGGAGCCGCAGTAGGCGATCACCTCCGCCGCCTCGGGCAGCTCCGCGCTCAGCACCTCCGGGGACTTGAAGCGCCCGCCCTGGTCGAGGTTGTCGGCACTGGGACGACAGAGTGCGCCGGGGATGTGCCCGGCGACGGCGTCGATCGGCTCGGCCCCGCCCCGGAAGCGTTCGAGGCTGCGTGCATCGACCTTCAGCTCGCGGCCGGAGAAGACCTGGTCGGCCGTGACGCGCGCACCCTCGTCGTAGCGCGGTTGCCACGCGGAGGTCGCCGGCAGCGCCTCCGCATCGCCGTCGTCGATCAACGAGAACCCCGCCGCCAGCCAGGCCTCGAGGCCGCCATCGAGCACCCTCACCCCGGGGTGACCGGCCCAGCAGGCGAGCATCCACCAGGCCCTGGCCGCGGCCAGCTGCCCGCCCATGTCGTCATAGACCACCACCGGCTGCCCGGGAGCGATCCCGAGACGCTGCACCACCGCCGAGAAGGCCTCGGGCGTCGGTAGCGGGTGGCGACCGCCCTGCCCCGGCGGCGCCGCCAGGTCGCGGTCGAGATCGATCGGCAGGCTGCCGGGCAGGTGGGCCTCCAGCCACAGTCTCCGGCCCGCGTCGGGATCTCCCAGCCGGGCGCGACAATCGAGAATCCGTGGCGGATTGGCCCCTTCGAGGGCCTCGGCCAGCTCGGTGGCCTTGATCAGCACCTGTGTCATGCATGGACTCCTTCGAGCAGTTCTATGGGGGCCCGGCGCGCGATCAGTCGCCGCCGGCCGGCCTGGCGGAACCGGACCTCGATGACCGGATTGTCCGGATCCCCCTCCACCACCGCGATCTCGCCTTCGCCGAAGACCGCGTGCCGCAGACGCTGGCCGACATTGAATGCCGCGCCGGCCGGTGCTGGCTCGGCGATGCCGGCGGGAGCGAGCGGTGCCGCGGTCAGCGGCAGGGGCCGTTCGATCCCGCTCAGGTAGCGCGCCACCAGGTCGGGAGCGGACACTGCCAGGGGTGCCGCGTAGTCGGCCTGTTCTCCGGCGGCCAGGCGTCCAGCGACGCGCCGGCAGTCCTCCCAGGCCATCTCGGCGATGAAGCGGCTGGGGCGATGGTCGCCACCGTCATGGACGACCAGCAGCCGCTCCCGGGCCCGGGTGATGGCCACGTAGAAGAGCCGCCGCTCCTCCTCCAGGCGCTGCGACGAGAGCGGGTTGTCGCGGCTGTAGTGGGGGAAGTCCTCCTCGTTGGTCCCGCCGAGGAGTACCAGTGGCCACTCCAGCCCCTTGGCGCCGTGCACGGTGGTGACCAGCACCCCGTCATCGCGATTGGCCACCGGCCGACGCAGCAGCTCGACGAACGCCTCGGTGTCGCCCCCCAGCTCGGCGGCCTGCTCGATCAGCACGTCGAGCAGGCGCACGTCCTCCTCACCCTTGTCGCGCCGGGCGGCGGCACGCTTGAGCACCTTCTCCGCCTCGACACTCTCGACCACGTGCTCGAGCAGCCAGGCCGGTGGTCGGTTACCCAGCCCGGGGAGTTCGCAGAGCAGGGCCCAGCGCCGCTTGAGGGTACGTCGCTGGTGTGGCTTGAGCCCCTCGAGCAGGGGATCGTGGCGCTCCGGCCAGCGCTGGGTCTCGGCCAGGCGCACGGCCAGGGCCTGGATCCGCTCCCGGGACACGAAGGGGGTCGGCTGGGAGAGCAGCAGCAGCAGGTGACCCGGGTCCTGCAACAGGCGAGGCTCGCGGGCCAGCATCAGGTAGCCGGCCAGGGCCTGCACCAGCGGCAGACGAAAGACGAAGCGATCCTCCCGGGCCAGGCGGAACGGCAGCCCGGCTCTGAGCAGCGCCAGCTGCAGCGGCACCGACAGCGCCCAGCTGCGCACCATCAGGCAAGCCTCGTCGAGCCGTCGTCCCTCCCGCTGCCAGGCCTCGAGCGCCTCGAGCAGCGCCCGCCCGCCCTGCCCCACCGCGAGGTGGGTCGCCGGGTTGTCCGGGGTCGCCAGGCAGAGCTGGTCGGGGCGCCGGCGGTTGGCGGCGATGGCGTGGTTGGCTGCCAGCGCCAGGGCGTGGCCATGGCGGAAGGTGGTGGAGAGCGGGTAGTCGCGGGCCTCGCCGAAGGTGGCGGTGAAGCGCTCGAGCATGGTGTCGGGATGCGCACCCCGCCACTCGTAGATGCACTGGTTGGCGTCACCCACCGCCATCACCGCGGCGTCGCGGCCGGCGAGCAGCGCCAGCAGCCGCTGCTGGGCGACGTTGATGTCCTGGTACTCGTCGATGATCACATGGTCGAGAAACCCCTGGACCCGACGACGCAGGCCCCCATCGGCCTCCAGCACCTCGAGCGGGCGGTAGAGCAGGTCCGCATAGCTCATCAGCCCCTGGTCGGCGAGCAGCCGCTGGGCGTGGACGAAGGCGGCGGGGAAGTGGTCGGTCTGCTCGCCGAAATCGAGCCGCGCGAAGAGCTCGGCGGGGTCGACCATCTCGGCCTTCACCAGCGAACAGAAATGGGCCAGGGCCTCGAGGCGCTCGCCTTCCAGCGCCGCCTCCCGCGCCTCGGGCTCGTCCTCCAGCGCCGCCAGGGTGGCCTGGCGCAGCAGCCGCTCCAGCTGCCAGTCGGCGGTGAGCAGCTCCCGCGGGGCCAGCACTCCCCAGCGGGTCAGGCTCGCGGTCAGCCGGTGCCCGAGGGAGTGGAAGGTGCGCACGTCGGGCAACGGCTGCCCCGCCGGCGCCATGGCGGCCAGGCGGGCCCGGAAGTCCTCCCGGGCCGAGCGGTTGAACATCAGCACCAGCACTCGCTCCGGCGGCACGCCCCGGCCCAGCAGGTGGAGCACCCGCGCCACCATGGTGGTGGTCTTGCCGGAGCCGGCCACGGCGGCGACCCGGGCGTGGCCGTCGCCGTGCTCGACCACGGCCCGCTGTTCGGCGGTCAGCCGCATGCCGCCCCGCCGTCGAGCCGCTCGTGCTCCTCCAGCCGACCGAGGGGATGCCAGACACCGGCACTCACCAGGCCCAGCTCCTCGCCACCCTCCGCCAGGAGCCGGCTCTCGGCCTGCTCCAGCAGGCGATAGTAGAGATTGCGGCCCAGGCGGGCGGCGAGACCGAAGCGCACCGGTACCTCGGGCACCACCTCGCCGCGGGGCGTCTCGCTGAGGCTCGTTCGGTGGTGCTCATCCAGCGCCATCCGGTCGCCGACATTGGTGGTCAGCCACCAGTCGCCGGCCCCGTCGGGCTCGGCATCGACCACCAGGAAGGGACGATCCTCGACCCGGATGCGCTGCTTCTCCGCCGGGGTCACCAGCCAGTAGCTGCCGTCTGCCTCGCGCCGCAGGATCGTGGAGAGCAGCCGTACCAGGCGTGGCCGGGCGATGGCCACGCCCTCGTGGATCCAGCGGCCGTCGGCGGCGATCACCAGGTCCATCTCGCCCTGGTGCTCGGGGTGCCAGGACGCCACGGGCGGGATCTCGCCCTCCGGGTCGATATGGGCCAGCAGCGGTTCGAGGGTCATGGCAAGGCCTCGCGTGGGGTCCTGTGGTGAGCTTAGACCAGTCCGGCTCGGGTCAGGGTCTCGCGTATCGCCTCGGGCGCCTGGGGGGCGGCGGCCCGGAACAACCGGTAGAAGTTGGCGGTGGTCTGCATGGCCACCTCGTCGACGCTGATGCCGCGCTCGGCGGCGATGCACTCGGCGACCTCCACCACCCAGGCCGGCTCATTGGGCTTGCCGCGGTGCGGCACCGGCGCCAGGTAGGGGCTGTCGGTCTCGATCAGCAGGCGATCCAGGGGGATACGCCGGGCCAGCTCACGGATCGAGGCGGCATTGCGGAAGGTGGCGATGCCGGAGAGCGAGATGCAGAAACCGAGGCGCACCGCCTCCCGGGCCATGTCCAGGTCCTCGGTGAAGCAGTGCAGTACCCCGCCCACCCGGGGGTCGGTGTGCTCGCGGATCAGCGCCAGGGTGTCCTCGCGCGCCTCGCGAGTGTGGACGATCACCGGCAGTTCCAGCTCGCGGGCGGCGATCAGCTGGCGACGGAAGCGCTCGAGCTGCACCTCCCGGGAAGGCACCGCCTCCGCGCCCTCGCCACGTGCCCTGTCGAGGTAGTGGTAGTCGAGCCCGGTCTCGCCGATGGCCACGGCCGCGTGGCGCTCGGCGACCTCCTGGATCATCTCGACGGTCGGCTCCTCGGGCACGCGGTGCAGCGGGTGGACGCCGGCGGAGATCACCACGTCGTCATGCTCGCGGGCGATGGCGGCGAGATTCGCCACGTCCTCCAGGGTCACGGCGATGGCCAGAAACTGGCGCACGTCGCGCGCGCGGGCGGCGGCAAGGGTCGCCGCCAGGTCGCCGTCATGGGTGCGAGGGTCGAGACGGTCGAGATGGCAGTGGGAATCGACAAACATGGAATGGCATACCCGGTGAGTGAATTCAGCCCGAAGCCCGTCAGAGCGTATAGGTGGGCGCGCCCTTGTCCAGCTGCCCGGCGAGCAGGCTCTCCATGCGGCCACGCACCGCCTGGTCCTCGGCGCTGAAGTGGATGCCGATGCCGGGCACGCGACGGCCGGCGACCCCTTCCGGGGAAACCCACACCACCTGGCCGGTGACCGGGACGCGCTCGCTCTCGCCGGGCAGCATCAGCAGCAGGAAGACCTCCTGGCCCAGTTCGTAGCGCTCCCGGGTGGGCACGAAGATGCCCCCCCGCTCCAGCGACGGCATGTAGGCGGACAGCAGGGTCGGCACATCCTGGATGGTCAGGGAGAGGGCTTTCTGAGCGGCCATGGGCGACACCTCGTGGAATGATCCATCGTCGAATGATCAGGAACGCAGCAGTGCGGACCAGCGCACCAGCCAGGCTTCCAGCACCAGCTGAGGATTGGGGTTGCCCCCCGCGGCGAGCAGTCGCCGTTGCTCTCGAGCGTAGTCGAGCAGGCGAAACCAGTCCCGTACCCGGCCGTTCTTGATGGCCTGTCGATAGAGCGGCAGCAGGTCGGGGTTTCGCAGGTCACCCCCTTCGCCGGAGAGCCCCAGGCGGATAAGGTCCTCCAGCCAGGCGATACCGTACCACAGGATCGCCTCGGTGGACTGTCGCTCCAGCCGTGACGCCTCGGCGACCGGTTCGGCGCCTCGCACCAGCGCCTCGAAGGTCTCGACGAGCTGCTGGCGCAGGGCACGCGCCTCCGGCTCCGCCTGGGCCAGGGCCGCCAGCGGCAGGCCGCCGGCCACCTGCCACCAGAAGTGGGCCTCCTCGTCGCCCCCCAGGCGTTCGGCCAGCCAGGCGGTGCAGTCGGCCTCGGCCGGCGGCGCCAGGCGCCAGTGCTGGCAACGCGAACGGATGGTCGGCAGCATGCGCGAGGGGATGTCGGAGAGCAGCAGGAAGAGGGTCCGCTCGCCCGGCTCCTCCAGGCTCTTCAGCAGGGCATTGGCGGCGGCCACGTTCATCGCCTCCGCCGGCGAGATCACGATCACCCGGTAGCCCCCCTGCTGGGCCGTCTGGCCGACGAAGTCGTTGACCTCGCGTATCGGCCCGATGCGGATCTGGCGCTTGCCCTCCTCGGGACCGACCCGCAGCAGGTCGGGATGATAGCCGGAGGCGAGCATGACACAGCCGTGACACCGGCCGCAGGCGGTCTCTCCCGGCTCGCCACAGAGCACCCAACCGATCAGCGCCTCGGCCAGGGATCGCTTGCCCACTCCGCGAGGCCCCGACAGCAGCAGGGCATGGGGCAGGCGCCCATCCCGGGCCAGTGCGGTCAATGCCCGGAATCGGGGCATCAGCCAGGGCAGTGGTCGAAGGGCATCCGGGGGGGTCACAGCCATGGCGCCACCCGCGCCTCGAGGCACTCGACGAGCCGTTGCTGGACCTCCTCCAGGCCGGCGGCGGCATCGATCACCACCACGCGTTCGGGGGCGACGGCGGCTCGCTCCAGGTAGGCCTGGCGCACTGCCTCGAAGAAGTCGGCACGCTCGCGCTCGAAGCGGTCGCGTTCGCCCCCCTGACGATCGAGCCGCCCTTCCAGGCGCTGCTGGGCCGAGCCCATGGGCATGTCCAGCAGCAGCGTCAGGTCGGGTTCGAGTCCACGCTGGACGAAGGTCTCCAGCGCGGCGATGCGCGACGCCTCGATCCCTCGGCCCCCTCCCTGATAGGCGAAGGTGGCATCGGTGAAGCGGTCGCTGACGACCCAGGCCCCGCGCGCCAGCGCCGGTCGGATCACCCGGGCCAGGTGCTGGGCCCGGGCGGCAAACACCAGCAGCAGCTCGGCATCGTCATCGAGGGGCTCCTCGCCGTCGGGGTCGAGCAGCAGCGCACGGATTGCTTCGGCACGGGGGGTGCCGCCGGGCTCGCGGGTACGGACCACCTCGAGCCCGCGGGCCTCGAGCCAGTCGGCCACCAGGGCCAGGTTGGTGGTCTTGCCCACCCCTTCCCCACCTTCCAGGGTGATAAAGCGTCCGCGCCTCGACATAGCGACTCCCAGTTGGGCGGGTGGATGGATCAGCGATTGCGGATATAACGGTTCACGGCGTTGTTGTGCTCGCGCAGGGTGCGCGAGAAGTGATGGGTGCCATCCCCCCGCGACACGAAGTAGAGCGTCTCGCCGGGCAACGGGTCGACCGCCGCCTCGAGGGAGGCGCGGCCCGGCATGGCGATGGGCGTCGGCGGCATGCCATCGATCACGTAGGTGTTGTAGGGCGTGGCCTCCCGGAGGTCGGCGCGAGTGATGCGGCCATCAAAGCGCTCGCCCATGCCGTAGATCACCGTGGGGTCGGTCTGCAGGCGCATCCCGCGCTCCAGGCGTCGCTTGAAGACGCCGGCGATCTCGCGGCGCTCCTCCGGGGCGCCGGTCTCGCGCTCGATGAGCGAGGCCATGATCAGCGCCTCGTAGGGCGAATCGAGGGGCAGGTCGTCGGCGCGCTCGGCCCAGACCTCCTCGAGGATCGTTTCCATGCGAACCAGGGCCTGACCCAGGATGTCCAGGTCGCTCATGCCCTTGTGGTAGCGATAGGTGTCCGGAAAGAACCAGCCTTCCGGGAAGATGCCATCACGATCCAGCAGGGCCATCACCTCCTCGTCGGAGAGTCCCTCGGTGCGGCTCTCCAGCTTCGGGGCATTGTCGAGCGACTGGCGCATCTGCTGGAAGGTCCAGCCCTCCGGGATGGTCAGCGGGTAGGTGACCACCCGGTCGCTGCCGAGCAGCGCGATCATCTCGCGTCCGCTCATCCCCGGCTCGAGCATGTACTCACCGGCTCGCAGGCTGGGCACCGACTCGGGCTCCAGCCGGGTGAGCAGGCGGAAGGCCCAGCCATCCTCGATGATGCCCTGGCGGGCGAGGTCGATCACCACCCGATTGTAGCCGGCACCGCGCGGCACCTCGTAGAGGGTCGGCTCGTCCACGGCAATGGGGGCCTCGAGCCGCGATTCCCAGTAACGGTAGCCGGCGAACAGTGCCGCCCCGGCCAGGATGGCCAGCACCAGCAGAATCTTCACCACTCGCAACATGCACTTCCTCGTTCAGTCAGGCTCCCGCTGGCGCTCAGGCCGGGAGGGGATGGCCCAGCAGGTCGTGGGCCTCGGCCTGCAGTGCCCGGTGATCGGGCGTGATCGCCCAGTGCCGGAGCGCCCTGCCCCGGTGGTCATCGAGCCGGGTCACCGGCCACAGGCCCTGTACCGAGTTGCCGAGCCACAGCGCCTCGGCACCCTCCAGCACCTCGGGACCCGACTCGACCTCGTGGATCGGCAAACGCTCCAGCAGGACCTCGCGCAGGGTGCCCGCCACGCCGCAGCGATCGAGCCGCGGGGTTTCCAGTCGCCCGTCGTGGCGCCAGAAGAGGTTCATGCAGGTGGCCTCCACCAGCCGGCCCTCGCTGTCGCAGAGCAGCCCCTCGGCGGTATCGCCATCCGTCCACTCGGCCCGGGCCAGGACATTCTCCAGGCGGTTGAGATGCTTGAGCCCCGCCAGCAACGGCTGGATGCCCAGGCGCAATCGACAGTGACGTACCCGCACTCCTCGCGTCCAGCGCTCGGCCACCGGGGCGAAGGGGGTGATCTGCCAACGCAATCGCGGCTCGGGTACCGCCGGCGGAAGGTAACCGCGACCGCCGCTGCCCCGGGTCAGGGTCAGCTTGAGCACGGCCAGCCCCTCCCCGGCCTCCACGAGCGGCTGCTCCAGCTCGCCCGGGGACGGCATCGGGATGCCGAGGGCCCGGCAGCCCCGGGCCAGGCGAGCCATGTGCTCGGCCCACAGGCGAGGCTCGCCGTCGCGCAGCAGCACGGTCTCGAACAGCCCGTCGCCATAGGCCGGGCCACGGTCATCCAGGGGCCAGCCGGCCGGGACCTCGGAGGCGCCCATCACACCTTCGAGAAGACCAGGGTACCGTTGGTACCCCCGAAGCCGAAGGAGTTGGAGAGCGCCACCTCGATCTTCATCTCGCGAGCCGTGTGGGGCACGTAGTCGAGGTTGCAGCCCTCCTGGGGGTTGTCCAGGTTGATGGTCGGCGGCGCCACCTGGTCACGAATCGCCAGCACGCTGAACACCGCCTCCACGGCCCCGGCGGCGCCGAGCAGGTGGCCGATCATCGACTTGGTCGAGCTGACCGCCACGGACCGGGCGCCCTCGCCCATCACCTGCTCGACGGCACGGCTCTCGGCCAGGTCACCGGCCGGGGTCGAGGTGCCGTGGGCGTTGATGTAGTCGACCACCGCGGGGTCGAGGCCCGCGTCGCGGATGGCATTGCTCATGGACATCGCCGCACCGCTGCCGTCCTCGGGGGGCAGGGTCATGTGATAGGCGTCATCGCTCATGCCGAAACCGACCAGCTCGGCATAGATGGTCGCGCCACGGGCCTTGGCGTGCTCGTACGCCTCCAGCACCATGACCCCGGCCCCGTCGGAGAGCACGAAGCCATCGCGATCCCGGTCCCAGGGGCGACTGGCCGCAGCCGGGTCGTCGTTGCGGGTCGACAGCGCCCGGGCCGCGGAGAAGCCTCCGAGACCCAGCGGCGTGGTGGCCATCTCGGCACCACCACAGACCATCACGTCGGCATCGCCGTAGGCGATGGTCCGCGCGCTGTAGCCGATGTTGTGGGTACCGGTGGTACATGCCGTGGTGATGGCGATGTTGGGACCACGGAAGCCGTGCTGGATCGCCAGGTTCCCCGAGATCATGTTGATGATCGACCCCGGCACGAAGAACGGCGAGATCCGCCGCGCCCCGCTCTTCAGCAGGGCGCTGTGGTTGTGCTCGATCATCGGCAACCCGCCGATCCCGGAGCCGATCGCCACCCCGATGCGACCGGCGTTCTCCTCGGTGCACTCGAGCCCGGCATCCGCGATCGCCTGGCCACCCGCGGCCACGCCGTACTGGATGAACAGGTCCATCTTGCGGGCGTCCTTGGGATTGAGATAGGGGCTGATGTCGAAACCCTTCACCGAACCGCCGAAGCGTGTATTGAAGCCGTTGACATCGAAGTGCTCGATGGGGGCGATACCGCTCTTGCCGGCCAGGATGCTGGTCCAGCTCTCTTCCACGGAATTCCCCACCGGCGTGACCAGGCCGAGCCCGGTCACCACAACCCTTCTACGAGCCATCAGCTTTCCTCCAGACATCCTTGATGATGCGCCTCCGGATAGCCGGAGCCGCCATTGTGCGCATTATACCCGAGTCTCCCCGCCATGTGCCGCACTGGCAAGACCTCGAGCGAACCCTGTAGATACGCGAAAGCCGCCCCGTGCACAGAGCGGCTTTCATGGGGGCGACCCCCCAGGCGCATCACCAAGCGGTAACGACCGCTACCGGCTTACTGGTGGGCGTTGACGTAGTCGATGGCTTCCTGAACGGTGGTGATCTTCTCGGCTTCCTCGTCGGGAATCTCGGTGTCGAACTCCTCTTCGAGCGCCATGACCAGCTCGACGGTATCCAGGGAATCGGCTCCCAGATCCTCGGTGAAGGAAGAGGAGTTCTGGATGTCTTCTTCCTTGACGTTCAGGCGCTCGGCCACAACCTTCTTCACGCGCTCTTCAATGGTGCTCATTATGACGTACTCCAGTCGTTCACGTTAGCCGTTCTGATAACCAGCCGTTTCAAAACCGCAAGCCAAAAGCTGCGGGGTAGTTTATAGACGCCCTCGGGCCGGCGCAACCGCCGAACCACGAGGCCGTCAACGCATGTTCATGCCGCCATTCACGTGCAGGGTTTCGCCGGTGATGTAGCCCGCCGAATCGCCGGTGAGGAAGCCCACCGCCGCCGCGATCTCCTCGGGCTTGCCGAGACGCGCCAGGGGAATCTGGCCGAGCAGCGCCTCGTGCTGCGCCTCGGGCAGCGCCTCGGTCATGTCGGTGGCGATGAAGCCCGGCGCCACCGCATTGACGGTAATGGCGCGGGACGCCACCTCGCGGGCCAGGGCGCGCGTGAACCCCTCCATGCCGGCCTTGGCCGCAGCATAGTTGGTCTGCCCCAGGTTGCCCATGGTGGCCACCACCGAGCTGATGCAGACGATACGCCCGAACCGGGCGCGGGTCATGCCGCGCAGGCACGCCTTGCTGACGCGATAGACCGACTTGAGATTGGTGTCGATCACCGAGTCCCATTCGTCCTCCTTCATGCGCATCAACAGGTTGTCGCGGGTAATGCCGGCATTGTTGACCAGGATGGTCGGCGCACCGAACTCCTCGGTGATCGCCTTGACCAGCGCATCGACGCTGGCCTGGTCGGTGACGTCCAGCTTGCGCCCGGCCCCTTCGATGCCCTGGGCCCGGAGATCGGCATCGATGCGCTCGGCACCGCCATCGCTGGTCGCGGTGCCGATCACGATGCGGCCCTGACGGCCCAGCTCGTGGGCGATGGCCCGGCCGATACCGCGGCTGGCCCCGGTGACCAGGGCCACTCTGGATTCGGTTGACATGGTGATTCCGCCTTCGTCCTGAATTGAGGTGGCGTCAGCCTTCGGCTGACGGCGACTGGCTGGCCACATCGCGAGCCAGCTCCAGGGCGGCATCCAGGCTGTCCGGGTCATTCACCGCCAGCCCCTTGCTGCCCCGGGCGATCCGCTTGCCGAGCCCGGTCAGCACCTTGCCCGGCCCGCACTCTATGAACACACGGGCACCCTGCTCCACCATGGCCTCGACGCAGGAGGTCCAGCGCACCGGCTGGTAGAGCTGCTCGAGCAACCGCGTGCGCAGGGTCGCCACGTCGGCATGGGCCTGGGCATCGACATTCTGGATCACCGTGTAACGCGGCGAGCGCAGCTCGATCTCCTCCATGGCCGCGGCCAGACGCTCGGCCGCCGGGCGCATCAGGGCGCAATGGGAAGGCACCGAGACCGGCAACGGCATGGCACGCTTGGCTCCCGCCTCCTGGCATGCCGCGATGGCCCTTTCCACGGCCGCCTTCGAACCGGCGATCACCACCTGCCCCGGGGCATTGTAGTTGACCGCCGAGACCACATCACCCTGGGCGGCTTCGGCACAGGCCTGCTCCACGACGGCGTCGTCGAGGCCGAGGATCGCCGCCATGGCCCCCTCGCCTACCGGTACCGCCTGCTGCATCGCCTCGCCCCGCAGCCTCACCAGGCGCACGCCCTGGGCGAAGGGCAAGGCGCCGGCACACACCATGGCGCTGTACTCGCCCAGGCTGTGGCCGGCCATGGCACCGGGACGCGGACCTTCGAGTTCCTGCCAGACCCGCCAGATCGCCACGCTGGCGGCCAGCAGCGCCGGCTGGGTGCAGGCGGTGGCATTGAGGGCCTGATCGGGCCCCTCCTGGACCACCTGCCAGAGATCGTAACCCAGAGCGTCCGCGGCCTCCTCGAAGGTGGTCCGCACCACGCTGTAGCGTTCCGCCAGCTCCCGCAGCATGCCAACCTGCTGGGAACCCTGCCCGGGGAACACGAGGGCAAGGGGTTGAGTCATGTCTGTCACCTTTGCTCTTGTTGGCTCATGTCGTCGCCGAGCGAGCCCGGCTCATCCTGTGCGAGGATCCTCGATCCACTGTCGATTCGACCGGTCGCACCGGGCGAATCGACAGCAGACCGCCTTTGGCCGAGTTCGGCCGCCAGCCGGGAGGGCAGGTCCCGACTCACCTCCTGCACCGCACGGGCCACCGCATAGTGGAAACCGGTGGCGTCGGCACTGCCGTGGCTCTTGACCACGATGCCGGCCAGTCCGAGCAGGCTGGCGCCATTGTAGCGCACCGGGTCCAGCTCGCTCTTCAGGCGTCGCAGCGTCGGTCTCGCCAGGGCGCCCACCAGCCGACTGCTCCAATGGGCCTCGAAGGCGGCCTGCACCCGCTCGACCAGCATCCGCGCCAGCCCCTCGCTGGCCTTGAGTACCGCATTGCCGACGAAGCCGTCGCAGACCACCACGTCGGCGGCCCCGCTGAACACCCCGTCACCCTCGACGAAGCCACAGTAGTCGATGTCCGGCATCCGCCGCAGCAGGGCATCCGCCTCGCGCACGCTGACCGTGCCCTTGGTACCCTCGACGCCGACATTGAGCAGCGCCACCCGAGGCGCCGCCACGCCATCCACATGGCGCGCCATCACCTCGCCCATCAGGGCGAAATCCACCAGGCGCTCGGCAGAGGCCTCGACGTTGGCCCCCAGGTCGAGCAGGTAGCAGCGCCCCTCGTTGCGAGTGGGAATGGCGGTACTGATGGCCGGCCGGGGGACGCCCGCCACCATGCCCAGGGCACGCCGAGCCAGGGCCATCAGTGCCCCGGTGTTGCCGGCACTGACCCCGGCCACGGCCTGGCCGCCGGCAACGCAGTCGAGCATCCTCGCCATGCTGGTCTCTCGCCCATGACGCAGGGCATCGGAAGGCCGTTGTGCCTGACCGATGACCGCGCCGGCATCCACGATGTCCAGACGCGAGCCAGCCGCGGCGAGGTGCCGCGGCAGGCGAGAGATCTCGTCTTGCAGCTGCCGGCGAGGGCCGAACAGCCGGATCTCGAGGCGGGGGTCCTGGATGGCAGCGCTGGCCGCTCCCTGCACGGTGGCACGGGGACCGAGGTCACCGCCCATCGCATCGATGGCGATCCGCACGTCAGCGGCCAGCTGTCACCGAGGGAGTCGTCGTCGCCTCAGGCGTCGACGATCTTGCGACCCCGGTAGAAACCGTCCGGCGACACATGGTGGCGCAGGTGGGTGGTGCCGGTTTCCTTGTCCTGGGACAGGGCCGGGGCGCTGAGGGCGTCGTGGCTGCGACGCATGCCGCGCTTGGAACGGGTCTTGCGGTTCTGTTGAACTGCCATGGGATGTCACTCCAGAGTGCAATCGATGATGAATCAGTGTTTGTCCTTGAGGCGCTTGAGCACCTCGAACGGACTCGCAGCGGGCTCGCGCCCTGCCTCGGCATCCGCCCCGCTGGTCAGCTGGTCGCGAGAGACCTCACAGTCGGCCTCGTCGTGGTAAACCACCTGAGGCAGGCTGAGGATCAGTTCATCCTCGACCACCGTCAGCAGGTTCAGCTGTTCGTTTTCCACCAGCACCGGCTCGTGGGTGCTCGGCAGCTCGGCCGCCAGAGCATCGCTCGTGACCATGCCCAGCAGGAACTCGCTCTCGACGTGCTGCGCCAGGGGCGAGAGGCAGCGCCGGCATGGCAGCTGCAGCTCGGCCTCGAGGCGCCCGCGAATCACCCGGCGCCCCTGGGCGTCGATGCCGAAGTCGAGCCAGACGCGGCAGTCGCCGGCCTGGGCCCCGACCTCGTCGGCGAGGCGTGCGAAACCGTCGAGGGCCATCAGCCCTTCGAGGTGCTCGGCGCGGGCGGCGAGCTTGTAGGGCTCGACCCTGCTGGGGAGTCGTGTGGTCAACATAGGCGCGCAATGATAGGCACTCGCCCTGCCCCTGTCAAAGTCACCGTGCCCAGGCATTACAATGGACCACCACCCTTCATCCACTGCCCGGGAGAACGCCCATGCCACGCCTCGTCCTCGCCTCAGGTTCCCGCTGGCGCCGCCAGCTTCTCGACCGCCTGGAAATCCCCTATGCCTGGGCCAGCCCCGACATCGACGAGACCCCGCGAGCCGGCGAATCGCCCGAGGCCCTGGTCCATCGCCTGGCACTGGCCAAGGCCAGCCGCCTGGCCGACGACTGGCCGGACCACCTGGTCGTCGGCTCCGACCAGGTGGCGGTGTTCGAGGGCGAGATCCTCGGCAAGCCGGGCGACGCGGCCACCGCCCGCGCCAACCTGGCCCGCTTCTCCGGCCACCGCGTACGCTTTGTCACCGGCCTGGCCCTGGTGGACACGCGCCGCGGCCAGCACCGCGTCTGCCACGAGCACTACGACGTGGTGTTCCGTGAACTGAGCGAGGGCGAGATCGCCCGCTACGTGGAACGCGAGCAACCGCTGGACAGCGCCGGCAGCTTCCGCATGGAGGGGCTGGGCATCGCGCTGTTCGAGAAGCTCGAGGGGGACGACCCCAACACCCTGATCGGCCTGCCGCTGATCCGCCTCTGCGCGCTGCTGCGCGAGGCGGGTTTGGATCCGCTAGGGGAGCCATAAGCTGGAAGCTGGAAGACAGCATGTTACCTGCATCTCCTGCATCAAGGGGTTTTCTTCAAGCTTCCAGGCGCGCAGCGCCGCTCTTCCAGCTTCAAGCTAATAGGCCTGATAGCGCAGCGGCGACTGGCCGGTGGGCACGCCCAGCCACTCCATGGCGACCCGGCCGAACTGCCGCGAGATCCGCTCGAAGGGGTCCAGGCGCGGCGTATAGTCGCGCACCCGCGGCTCGGGCAGTCGCTCCCGGGCCAGGACGTCGAGGCTGCCGATGGCATCGACCAACCCCAGCTCGAGGGCCTGCTCGCCGCTCCATATCAGCCCGCTGAAGAGCCGCTCGTCGTCGACCAGGCGCTCGCCGCGCCCCTGGCGCACGTCGTCGATGAACTGCTGGTGAGTGGTCTCCAGCACCGATTGCCAGAAGTCGCGCTGCTCCGGCGCCACCGACGAGAAGGGATCGAGGAAGGCCTTGTTGTCACCGGCGGCATAGACCCGGCGCTCGACGCCCAGCCGCTCGATGGCCTCCTCGAAGCCGAAGCTGGCGGAGATCACGCCGATGGAGCCGACGAGACTGGCCGGCGCGGCGATCACCTCGTCGGCCGCCGCGGCGATGTAGTAGGCACCACTGGCCCCGACATCCTCGATCACCGCGATGATCGGCTTGCCTCCCTCGTCGCGCAGGCGCATCACCTCGTCGTAGATGCGTCGGGACTGCACCGGGCTCCCGCCGGGGCTGTCGATGTGCAGCACCACCACCGCGGCACCCTCGGCATCCCAGGCGCGGTTGATCCCCTCGATGATGCGTTCGGCGCTGGCCGGCGACTCGCTGTCGATCGCCCCCTTCACCTTGACCACGCCGAGGTGCGGCCCTGCCGGCGCCCCGGGTGTCGGGGTGCCGAAGATCCCGTAGAGAGTGGTGGCAAGCGACGCCAGGATCAGCAGCGTGAAGAAGAGGCGGAAGAACAGCTTCCAGCGCCGCGTGCGACGCTGCTCCACCAGCACCCCGCCGATCCAGCGATCCATCATCTCCATCTGCATCAGGCGCTGGCGCTCGCGCAGCGCCTCGGCATCCTCGGCCGGCGGAGCCGCTCGCGCCTCCCGCGACTGGCGCACCTCACGGGCTTCCTCGGGCCCCAGCTGCGGCCCCTCGGTCCAACGGTCTTCTCGCTTGTCGTCGCTCATGATCACCCTGTCCTTGAAGTGCTGGAAACGCTAGCCGTGAAGCCAGTCGAAGAGTTCGGGGGCCGCCTCGGCGGTGAACACCGGACGGCTCGCGGCCAGCCTCTCCGGGGCGTGGACCCCGTAGGTCACCGCCACCCGGTCCATGCCCAGGGCCCGGGCCATCTCCAGGTCGTATTCGGTATCGCCGATCATCACTGCCTCGCCGACATCGACGTCGAGCTCGGCGAGGAGTTCCTCGAGCATGCGCGGATGTGGCTTGGAGAGGGTCTCGTCGGCGGTCCGGCTGGCATGGAACCAGCGGCCGCTGCCGCTCTCGCGGAATACCCGGTCGAGCCCGCGGCGGCTCTTCCCGGTGGCCACCGCCAGGCGCTGACCGGGTCGCCCGTGAAGGCTGGCCAGCCCCTCCTCCGCTCCAGGGAAGAAACGCATCGGCGCATGATCGCCCTCGACGAAGTGCCAGGCATAGCGGCTGCGCAGCAACTCGGCGCGATCGGGATCGATGCCCGGACAGAGGGTGGCGATCGCCTCGGGAAGGCCCAGGCCGATGATGTTGCGCACGCTATCCGGCGCAAGCTCCCCCCAGCCGGCGTCACGGGAGGCCGCCTGCATGCAGGCGACGATCCGCGCGGCGGAATCCATCAGGGTCCCGTCCCAGTCGAAGATCACCAGTCGGTAGCGCATTGTCGTCTCCGTGTCAGGCTGAAGGGGTCAAGGGGCGCGGCGGGCTCGGGTCAGCACCGTCTCGAGCTCCTCGGGCAGCGGGGCCCGGATCTGCACCGGCCGCCCGCTGGTCGGCTCGGGAAAGGTCAGGGCGGCGGCATGCAGGAACAGCCGCGACAGGCCGAGGGAGGCGGCCAGGCGCTCGCCCTCCCGCGAGCCGTACTTGTCGTCGCCCAGCAGCGGATGACCGGCATGGGCGGCATGCACGCGGATCTGGTGGGTCCGGCCGGTGACCGGCTCGGCCGCCACCAGGGTGGCCTTCTCGAAGGTCTCGCGCACCACGAAGCGGGTGCGCGCCACCTTGCCGGCCGGGTCCACCCGCACCCGGCGCTCGCCGTTGCCGAGCTCGTAGCGCTCCAGGCGCGCCGCGACGAAGTCACGCCGTGCCGGCCAGCGACCGGCCACCAGCGCCAGGTACTGCTTGTCCATCCGGTGCTGCTTGAGCGACTCGTTGAGGGCGAGCAGCGCCGGGCGCGACTTGGCCAGCAGCAGGCAGCCCGAGGTATCGCGATCGAGGCGATGGACCAGCTCGAGGAAGTCGAGATCCTCGCGCACCTGGCGCAGCGCCTCGATCAGGCCGATCTTCACCCCGCTACCGCCATGCACGGCGAGTCCCGCGGGCTTGTTGATCACCAGCCAGTCTCGCCCCTCCACCAGCACGCTGCCGGCGAGCAGGTTGCGCAGGTTGTCGCTGACCTCGCGCACCGCCTCGCGCGGGGTCAGCTTGAGCGGCGGGATACGCACCATGTCGCCCAGCGCCAGCCGGTGGTCGGCCTTGACGCGCTTCTTGTTCACCCGAACCTCGCCCTTGCGCACGATGCGGTAGATGAGTGCCCGGGGCACCCCCTTGATGCGCGTCATCAGGAAATTGTCGACCCGCTGGCCCACCTGGCCCTCGGTCACTTCCACCCACTGCACGTCGCGCCCTTCGGCCATGCCGACACCCCACTGACAACCTGCGGAAAAGCCGCATTCTATCGCACCGGGCGCCGTCCTGCGCCAATTGCTGCTCCCACCCGTTTACTGTTATATTGCTGGCTCGCCTCAATGGGCCCTGGTGGCCCGATTGTGCGCCTGCACGACAGACACGCAGGCCGGAGCGAAAAGATCAGGCCGCGACGACGCCCGCTACCATGACGTCCCGCCGCCGAGCAGCGAAAGCAGGAAAACGAGAAACGATATTCACGCCACGCCCGGATCCCCGTCCGCTCTCCAGGTCATGGAGCGGGCGCAGGCCACGGGAAACGTTCAACATCGTGCCGGAGGCCGGCGTTGGCGAATCGATGAATGCCAGGTGTTGGCGGTGACCGCAGGGCCGGATGGGTGACACCCCACCGAAACATGTCCTGCCTCCGCCCCGTACTCAACATGGTCATGCCGTGCCGGAACCGCTCATGATGCCCCGTTCCGACACGGCCGGGCGCTACTGCGCATCCGTGACATGCGCTGAGCACAAGCACGCAGCACCCAGAGGTTCGCCAATGTCGACGACCGCCATCCGGCGCGTCCAGACTAGCGAGACACTATGAAACGGATGCTCATCAATGCGACCCAGCCCGAAGAGCTGCGCGTCGCACTGGTCGATGGTCAGCGCCTCTACGACCTGGACATCGAGTCCGGTGCCCGGGAACAGAAGAAAGCCAATATCTATCGCGGCAAGATCACCCGCATCGAACCCTCCCTGGAAGCCGCCTTCGTCGACTTCGGCGCCGACCGCCATGGCTTCCTGCCGCTGAAGGAGATCTCCCGCGAGTACTTCGTCAGGGAGCCTTCCGGCCGCCCCAGCATCAAGGAGGTCCTCAAGGAGGGCCAGGAAGTCATCGTCCAGGTCGACAAGGAGGAGCGCGGCAACAAGGGCGCGGCACTGACCACCTTCATCAGCCTGGCCGGTCGCTTCCTGGTGCTGATGCCCAACAACCCCAAGGCGGGCGGCATCTCGCGGCGCATCGAGGGCGAGGAGCGCAGCCAGCTCAAGGACGCCATGGGGCAGCTCACGGTGCCCGACAAGATGGGCCTCATCGTGCGTACCGCGGGCATCGGCCGCTCCCCCGAGGAACTGCAGTGGGACCTGGACTACCTGGTCCAGGTGTGGGAGTCGATCACCGCGGAGGCCGGCAAGCGCCCCGCGCCCTTCCTGATCTACCGCGAGTCCAATGTCATCATCCGCGCCATGCGCGACTACCTGCGCCAGGATATCGGCGAGGTACTGATCGACAGTGAAGAGGTGCATCAACAGGCCCTGGCCTTCATCCGCCAGGTGATGCCCTCCTACCAGCAGAAGATCAAGCTCTACGTCGACGAGGTGCCGCTCTTCTCGCGCTTCCAGATCGAGTCCCAGATCGAGACCGCCTACGAGCGCGAGGTGAAGCTGCCCTCCGGCGGCTCCATCGTCATCGACCACACCGAGGCGCTGGTCTCCATCGACATCAACTCGGCCCGGGCCACCCGGGGCAGCGACATCGAGGAGACCGCCCTGCAGACCAACCTGGAGGCGGCCGACGAGATCGCCCGCCAGCTGCGCCTGCGCGACATCGGCGGCCTGGTGGTGATCGATTTCATCGACATGAGCCCGGCGCGCAACCAGCGCGAGGTCGAGAACCGCATGCGCGATGCCCTCAAGCTGGATCGCGCCCGGGTGCAGATCGGCCGTATCTCCCGCTTCGGCCTGATGGAGATGTCCCGCCAGCGGCTGCGCCCCTCGCTGGGCGAGACCAGCGGCGTGGTCTGTCCCCGCTGTGTCGGCCAGGGCACCATCCGCGATGTGCGCTCGCTGGCCCTCTCGATCATGCGCCTCATCGAGGAGGAGGCGATGAAGGAGCGCAGCGCCCAGATACGCGCCATCCTGCCGGTCCCGGTGGCCACCTACCTGCTCAACGAGAAGCGGAACGTGCTGGCGGACATCGAGCATCGCCAGGGCGTTCGCGTGGTTCTGCTGCCGAACCCGGACATGGACACCCCCCACTATGATGTCCAGCGCCTGCGCGACGACCATGTGGACGAGGATGGCGGCATCAAGTCGAGCTTCGAGCTCTCCACCGACACCGAGGTGGGCAAGGAACCGGATGCCGCCTTCGGCAAGCCGGTGCAGCGCGCCGAGGCCGCGGTCAAGACCGTGATCCACCACGAGCCGGCACCCGCCTCGCTGCAGCAGGAAGAGGCACCGGCGGCCACCACCCCGCCCCCGGCGGCCAAGGCGGCTCCCCCTGCCCCCGAACCCCAGGCCGGCGTCCTGGGCCGGCTGGTCAAGGGCCTGGCCAAGCTGCTGGGCAGCGAGGAGAGCCCCACCGGAGAGGCCGAGAAACCGGCGACAGGCAGCGGCGACGAGAAGCGCGCCGGCCAGGCCGCCCGCAAGCCCGCCCAGCGCGACGAGGAGCGTAGCGATCGTGGTAGCCGCGGTGGCCGGCAGCGCCGCCCTCGCAGCGACGAGCGCCGCAGCGATGAGCGCCGCACCCCCCGCCAGGAGAGTGAGCGTGGCGAGGGCAAGGCCGAGACCACCGAAAGCCGTGGCGGACGCGGCCGTGGGCGCGGCCGCCAGGACAGGGGGCAGCAGCAGGAGGCCACCAAGCCCCGCGAGACGTCCCCCCGTCGCCAGAAGGGGGCTGAGAAGCCCGTCGAGAAGCCCGTCGAGAAGCCTGTCGACAAGGCGGACGAGAAACCGGCCGCGGCGGCCCCCGCGGACGACGGCAAGCCCAGGCGCACCCGCAACAACCCGCGCACTCGCTCGCGCCAGCACGCCATCAACCCCAAGGCCGAGGCCGAGCAGAAGCGCCTGCAGGCGGAGGCCGCCGAGGCCAAGCCGGTAGAGGCGGGTGACGCACCCCAGTCCGACACGGTCGAGGCACCCAGGGCCGACACTGCCAGGGCCGAGGCGACGCCGGCGGAGAAGTCCACCGACGTGAAGGCCGACACCAAGGCAGTCAAGCAGGCTGGCGGACAAGCGGCCAAGGCGGAGGGCAAGCCCGCCGAGGCCAAGGCCGAGCCGAAGCCCGACCAGGCCAAGGCCGAGCCGCAGGCGACCGCGAAGGCCGAGCCGAAGCCCGACCAGGCCAAGGCCGAGCCGCAGGCGACCGCGAAGGCCGAGCCGAAGCCCGACCAGGCCAAGGCCGAGCCGCAGGCGACTCCGAAGGCCGAGCCGAAGCCCGACCAGGCCAAGGCCGAGCCGCAGGCGACCCCGAAGGCCGAGCCGAAGTCGGCAGAGGCCAAGGCCGAGCCGCAGGCGACCGCGAAGGCCGAGCCGAAGCCCAACCAGGCCAAGGCCGAGCCGCAGGCGACCCCGAAGGCCGAGCCGAAGCCCGACCAGGCCAAGGCCGAGCCGACGCCCGCCGAAACGCCCGAAGCAGAGCAGAAGGCCGAGGCCAAGAGCCGTCGCCGGCGCCGTGCTCACAACGACCCGCGGGAGATCCGCCGTCGCGAGCAGGAGGCCAAGGCCCGGGAAGGCAAGCAGGGCTGAGACCCCGCACCGCCCTCCCCGACGACAGCGCCCGCAGCCAAGGCTGCGGGCGCTGTCGTTTCAGGTCAGCCGCGGGGGAGGGTCAGTCAGCACCGGCCAGGCGTGGCTCGCGCTCCAGCGACACCCCGAAGCGCTCCTGGACCCTGGTGGCGATACGCTCGGCAAAGGCCAGCAGCTCGCCGGCACTGCCACCGCCGAAGTGCACCAGCACCAGCGCCTGGCGGTCGTGAACCCCGAAGTGGCCATGGCGCCATCCCTTCAGCCCGCACTGGTCGATCAGCCAGCCGGCGGCCAGCTTGACCCGTCCGTCCGGCTGGGGAAAGTGCGGCATGTCGGGCGATTGGGCGAGCAGGCGTGCGGCCTGCTCACCCGCCACCAGCGGATTCTTGAAGAAGCTGCCGGCATTGCCCAGCTCCGCCGGGTCGGGCAGCTTCTCGCGGCGTATCGCACAGACCGCCTCGGCCACCGACAAGGGGGTGGGGTCGGCCCCGAGACGACCGGCCAGGTCACCGTAGCCGAGCCTGGGTCGCGGAGTACGGGACAGGCGCAGCACCAGGCGCGTGATCACCACCCTGCCTTCGAGGCTCCCCTTGAAGATGCTGTCACGATAGCCGAAGGCACAGTCCGCGGCCGTGAACATCGCCTCGCGGCCATTGTCGAGGTGAAGGAGGTGCACCGCGTCGAGCACCTCGCGGAGTTCCACCCCGTAGGCGCCGATGTTCTGGATCGGTGCGGCACCGCAGTGCCCCGGAATCAGCGCCAGGTTCTCGATGCCCCAGAGCCCTCGCCGCGCCAGGACCATCACCAGCTCATGCCAGACCACTCCGGCCTGGGCATGGACGAGGACGGTGTCATCCTGCTCCTCCAGCCACCAGTCGGCCATCGCCGGTTGCACCACCAGCCCTGGCAGTCGCTCGGGAAGGATCAGGTTGCTGCCGCCACCCAGCAGCGTCAGCGGCCAGCCCTGGTGCCCGGCCAGCTTCAAGACCTCCTGCAGCTCCCGCTCGTCACCCGGTGCGACGAAGCGATCGGCCACGCAGGGCAGCCCCAGGGTATTGAGCCGAGTGAGGTCATGCCCGACGAGCAGCCTCGGGCTCAAGGCGAGCGCTCCAGGCGGGACTCCAGTTCCTCGAGCAATCCGCCGGATGCGGCCTCGACCAGGTCCAGCACCTCCTCGAAACCGCGCTCGCCACCGAAGTAGGGATCGGGTACCGCCCGATCGTGGTGCCCGGCGAATGCCAGGAAGAGCCCGACATGTGCCCGGCAATCGGCCGGGCGCCTGGCCTCGATCGCCGCCAGGTTGTCGTGATCCATGGCCAGCAGATAGTCGAAGCGGGCGAAATCCTCGTCGGCCAGCTGGCGAGCACGCAGCCCCGACAGGTCGACACCGCGCCGGGACGCCGCCTCGCGGGCCCGCGAATCCGGCGACTTGCCCACGTGCCAGGGGCCGATGCCGCAGGAGTCCACCTCCACCCGGTCGGCCAGACCACGCTCGGCCAGCAGACGTCGGAACACCCCCTCGGCGGTGGGCGACCGGCAGATATTGCCCAGACAGACGAACAGCACGCGCATCACACCCCTCCCTCGCTCGGGTTGCCGACATCGGCACTCATCAGCGCCCGGACCCGCGCCAGGTCCTCCTCGGTATCCACCCCGGCCGGGTGGCCCACCCGTGCCAGCGCCACCTGGATGGCATGGCCGTGGTGCAGCGCACGCAGCTGCTCGAGTTGCTCGAGCCGCTCCAGCGGTGACGGCGACCAGCCGCGATAGTCGGCCAGGAAGCCCGCCCGGTAGGCGTAGAGGCCGATATGGCGCAGCCAGGCATCGGTCTCGAGCAGTTCGGGCCGCGCGGCGAAGGCATCGCGGTCCCAGGGGATGGGTGCCCGCGAGAAGTAGAGGGCCCGCCCGGAGAGCGCGCGCACCACCTTCACCACGTTGGGATTGAAGAGCGCCTGCACGTCGCTGATCGGCTCGGCGAGGGTGGCGATGGAGGCCTCGGGGTCGTCGAACAGCCTGGCGGCCACCTGGTCGATAAGGGTCGGCGGAATCAGCGGCTCGTCGCCCTGGACATTGACCAGCACCGCCTCGTCGTCGAGCCCCAGCGCCTCGGCCACCTCGGCCAGCCGATCGGTCCCCGAGGGATGGTCGGCACGGGTCATCAGCACCTCGGCCCCGAACGGCACCAGTGCCTCGCGGATCCGCTGGTCATCGGTCGCCACCACCACCCGCCCGGCAGCGCTCTCGCGGGCGCGCTGCCAGACATGAGCCACCATGGGCACCCCGTTGATCTCGGCCAGCGGCTTGCCCGGCAGCCGCGACGAGGCATGACGTGCCGGGATCACCGCGATGAAGTCGTTCATGCCGCGGCTCCCATCACGCCTCTCCCGTGTGTCCGGGTGACTCGCGGAGCTTCTCCTCCACCTCCAGGGGCCGTGCCTCCTCCGGCAGCATCACCGGGATGCCGTCACGCACCGGATAGGCCAGGCCGTCGAAGAGGCAGTGCAGTTCCTGGGCCTCGCGGTGATACCTGAGCTTGCCCTTGCACAGCGGGCAGACCAGCATGGCCAGCAGTTCCTTGTCCATTTCTCGTACCTCTCGCTTGGATCGCCCCGGGTCGTGTGATCTCCGGGATCATCCGCCTGCTCCGCTCCGGGAAGCCTCCCGGAACGATCGAAAAGTTTCCAGCCGCGCCTCGAGCCAGGCGGCGAAGCCGTCATCGGGGCACGCCTCGACCTCCAGTACCCAGCTGTCGGCAGGGGCCAGGCCATGACACTTGATCGCGTCCTTGGCGGTCATCACCACCGGCCGCCCGTCGCCGAAGTCCAGCTCGCCGCCACGGTAGCCATGGTGATCGGCGAAGGGGTGGAGTGTCGCCTCGACGCCCAGCGCCTCCAGGGTCGCGAGGAAGCGTCGCGGGTTGCCGATGCCGGCGACGGCATGCACCGGCCCGGAAAAGGGCAGCGGCGCGACCGGGTAGCGCTCGCCACTCGCCAGGTGGCGCCAGCCGGAAGGCACCAGGGTCATGCCATGGGCGCCCCCGGGTGGCACGAAGGCCGGCTCGCCGTTGATGACCACGGCATCGACCCCGGCGAGCCGCGACAGCGGCTCGCGCAGCGGCCCTGCCGGCAGGCAGCGACCGTTGCCGAAGCCACGGCGGCCATCGACCACCACCAGTTCCAGGTCACGCCCCAGCGCGTGGTGTTGCAGGCCATCGTCACTGATCAGGATATCGCATCCCGCCTCGAGCAGCCGCCCGGCCCCCCGAGGGCGATCCGCGTCCACCACCAGCGGCAGCCCCGTCTGCTCGAACAGCATGCGCGGCTCGTCGCCGCACTCGGTCACCGGGGTGCTCCCGTCGACCCACAGCGGATAGGCGGCCGCCCTGCCCCCGTAGCCCCGGGACACGATGCCGGGGCGCCAGCCGCGGTCGAGCAGCCGGCGTCCCAGCCAGGCGACCAGAGGCGACTTGCCGGTGCCGCCCAGGGTGATGTTGCCGACCACGATCACCGGCACCGGCGCGCGCCACACCGGCTGCCTGCCGGCAGCATAGGCAGCGGCACGTCGTGCCACCACCCGGCGGTAGAGCGCCTCCAGGGGGCGCAGGGCGATGAGCCAGGCATCGCCCCGGTAGGCCGCCTCGAGCCAGCGCTCACCCAGCCCCATGACCCGACTCGACGTCCTGGAACTGCAGCCTGTGCAGGGCCGCATAGGCGCCGTCCCGGGCCAGCAGCTCGGCGTGACTGCCCTGCTCGACGATCTCCCCCTGCTCCATGACCAGGATGCGATCGGCGCGCTCGATGGTCGACAGCCGATGGGCGATCACGAAGGTGGTGCGGCCGCGACACACCTCCTCCAGCGCCGCCTGGATATGGCGTTCGGACTCGGTATCCAGTGCCGAGGTGGCCTCGTCGAGGACCAGCAGCGGTGCGTCCTTGAAGATCGCCCGGGCGATGGCCAACCGCTGGCGCTGGCCGCCGGAGAGCATCACGCCATTGTCCCCCACCACGGTGGCGTATCCCCCGGGCAGGCGCTCTATGAACTCGTGGGCGTGGGCGGCCCGGGCGGCGGCCTCGATGGCCGCCGGGTCGGCATCGGGCACCCCGTAGGCGATGTTGTCGGCGATGCTGGCGTTGAACAGGGTCACCTGCTGGGAGACCAGGGCGATCTGGCGGCGCAGCGGCGTCAGGCGATACTGGTCGAGGGGGACGCCATCGACCACCACCCGTCCGGCGGTCGGCCGGTAGAAGCGTGCCAGCAGGCCGACGAGCGTGGACTTGCCACTGCCGGAGCGGCCGACGATCGCCACCATCTCCCCCGGCGCCACCTCTAGGTCGATGCCCCTGAGCACCTCGGGCTCGCCCTCGCCGTAGGCGAAACGCACCCCTTCGAAGACCACGCGCCCCTCGAGGCGGCCGGGCTCGTGCTCGCCCTCGTCACGCTCGGGTGGCTCGTCGAGCAGGCCGAACAGTTCGCTGGCAGCGGCGATACCCTTCTGGATCTCGCTGTTGATCTCGGTGAGCTGTCGCACCGGCTTGGCCATCAGCGACGCGGCGGTCACGAAGGCGACGAACTCGCCGGGGGTCATGTCGGCCATCAGCGCCGGCGACAGCGCCAGCCACACCAGCACCGCCAGCGACAGTGCCACCAGCAGCTGGATCACCGGGGTGCTGATCGCCTTGGTCAGCGCCTCCTTCATGCTCTGCTGGCGGTTGTACTCGCTGGCGGCGGCGAATCGTGCCTTCTCGTAGTCCTCGGCGCCGTGGGTACGCACCACCCGGTAGCCGGAAAGGGCCTCGGAGGCGACATGGGTCACATCGCCCATGGAGGCCTGGATACGGCCGGAGATACGCCGGAAGCGCTTGCTGGCATAGCTCACCACGCCGCCGATCAACGGCGTCACCGCCAGGAACAGCAGCGTCAGCATCCAGTTGGTCCACAGCAGATAGCCCACCAGGCCGATCACGAAGAGCCCCTCGCGCAGCAGGATGGTGATCGCCTTGGTGGCCGCCCCGGTGACCTGCTCGACATGGTAGGTGACCCGGGAGATCAGGTGGCCACTGGAGTGGGTGTCGAAGAAACGGCCGGGCAGGTGCAGCATGTGATCGAAGACGTTGCAGCGCAGCGTATGCACGATGTTGCGCGCCACGTTGCTCATGAAATAGGTGCCGAGGAAGGTACCCAGTCCCCGCGCGGCGAACATGCCCACCACGAACAGCGGCAGGAAGAGCCGGAAGGCGGCCCCCGGGTCCTGGATGCCGTCGATCAGCCGCTTCATCATCTCCGCCAGGGCGGTGCTGGAAGCGGCATAGATGGCATAGCCGAGGATGGCCAGGGCGAAGGAGCGCCAGTGCGGCCCGACATAGCCCAGCAGCTGCCTGTAGAGGGCCCAGCCCGAATATTGCGTGCCGACTCGGATCACGGTGTCTCCGCCTGCGTGGATGGAGCCTCGGTGGTGGCGATGCGTACCTGGCGTATGCCCAGTGCGCCGGCCTGGTCCAGGGCCCGGACCACGGCGGAATGGCTGGCCCGGCCATCGGCCTCCAGCACCAGGCCATGGCGGCGGGCCTGCTCGGCCTCGACGGCCAGGGCATCGCCCAGCCCGGCTGCGGTGAGGTCGCGGTCGCCGAGCCGGTAGCCGCCCGCCGCGGTGACCACCAGGGTCACCGGCGACACCTCGGCCGCCGCCCCGCTGACGCTCTCGGGCAGCTCCAGCTCCAGGGCCTGGCGTGTCTCGAAGGTGGTCGAGACCATGAAGAAGATCAGCAGCAGGAAGACCACATCGATCAGCGGGGTGAGGTTCACCTCCACCGGATCACGCCGGGTACGCGGGAACCTCACGACGGCTTCACCCTCGGGGCGATACGCCCGTCGGCCTCGATGTTCTCCCCGCCGCGCTCGCTATCATGTCGCTCGGCCAGCGTCAGCTCCCCGGGGAAGTGGGCGAGGAACTCCACCACCTGGCCGGCCTGCTCCTCCATGCGCACCGTGATGTCCTCCACTCGACGCTGGAAGTAGCGATGGAACATCAGTGCCGGGATCGCCACGGTGAGGCCCGCCGCGGTGGTGACCAGGGCGCGGGAGATGCCACCGGCGAGGTCCGCCGTGCGGCTGGCGCCATCCCCGGCGACGATCACCGAGAACACCTCGATCATGCCCACCACGGTGCCCAGCAGGCCGATCAGCGGGGTGATGGCGGCGATGGTCCCGAGCGGGCTCAGGAAGCGCTCCATGTCGTGGATCACCGCGGTGGCGGCCTCCTGCAGCCGCGCACGCACCTGCTCGTGGCCGAGGCGGGCATTGCGCAGCCCCGCGGCCAGCACCCCGCCCAGCGGCGAGTGGCTCTCCAGCCAGTAGAGATTGACCTGCCCACGGGCCACCAGCGAGCAGACCTCCTGCCCGAGCCCCAGCGGCGCGATGCGCCTGGCACGCAGCGTCCACAGCCGCTCGATGATGATCACCGTGGCCAGCAGGGAGCAGCCCAGCAGCGGCAGCATCAGCCAGCCCCCGGCGATCAGGGCCTCCATCATGTCCATGCCGTCCCCCTCGAGTCCCCTGGAATCACATGCGCTTTCATTCGGTCGATTCTAACGCAAGGCAGCCCCCTTCGACACCGCTGCGGCGCCAGGGAGGCGGGCGCTCGACCACGACTTCACCGTGGCCGCCCCTCCCCAGCCAGAACGTCAGGGCCCCGTCATGGGCGGTATTCCACAGGCAGCTGCCGGCCCGTCGAAAGCGCCGCACCACCTCGTCATGGGGATGACCGAAGGGATTGTCACGCCCGGCACTGAAGATCGCGTGGCGTGGCGACAGGGCCTGCACCAGCTGGGGGCCGGAGCTGGTGCGGCTGCCGTGGTGCCCGGCCACCAGCACCGTGACGGGTGTCCGGGCCTCGAGCAGGAGGGCGCGCTCCACCTCCCGACCCACGTCACCGGTGATCAGCAGGCGCTGGTGCCCCACGGTCACCTCCAGCACGCAGGAGCGGTCGTTGCTCGTGAGCCCGGCGGTCCGCTCGGGCGGCCACAGGAAGCGGAACTCGACACCGTCACGCTGCCAGGCCTGTCCGGCCCGACAGGCGCTGAAGGGAACGCCGATCTCCTCGCCGCGCGGCGCCAGGAAGCGGCCTGTCTCGTGGCGTTCGACCAGGGTCGGCACGCCGCCGGCATGGTCCAGGTCGTCGTGACTGATGATGACGGTATCGAACCACTGCCCGGGCGGCCACAGCGTCGCCAGCGGGGCGAATCCGGAGGAGAAGCGGGGCCCGGCATCATAGAGCAGTCGATGATTGACGGTGCGCAGCTCGACGAGCTGGCCCTGCCCCACGTCATGCACCCTGACCCTCAGCTGGCCGGGTGACGACGCGTCCGGCTCCAGGGTGACGACCACCAGGACGAGCAGCAGGCTGGCCACCAGGCGCAGCATCCGGGCCAGGCCCGGCAACGCCCAGAGCAGTGCCAGCGACGCCAGCGCCAGGGCCAGGGGTGTCACCAGCCCCGGATCGGGCAACCACAGCGGCAGCCAGGCCACCGCCAGCTCGAGCCACCACACGAGCCCTTCCACCAGGCGGCCGAACAGCCACCAGCAGAACTGCGACAGGGGCGGCAGCCAGGCCAGCAACCAGCCGAGCAGGCCCAGCGGCACCAGCAGGCTGCTGACCAGCGGCACGGCAACCAGATTGACCAGCGGTGCGGCCGGGGCCAGGCGGGAGAAGGCCAGCAGCACGGCTGCGGCCATCACCGGGGCGAGCAGCAGCTGGGTGCGGACCAGGGCCCGGAGCCAGCCTCGCACACCCCGCGGCCGCGGGCGGCCCTGCCAGACCAGGATCAGCAGCGCCACGGCGGCGAACGACAGCCACAACCCCGGGCGCCAGGCCGAGCGGGGGTCCAGCATCAGCACCAGGCCCAGCGCCAGCCACCACGCCTGCCAGGGGCCGGGCGCATGGCGGCCGCTGGCCACCCAGAGCCCTACCAGGGTCATCACCATCGCCCGCAGCGCCGGCGGCTCCATGCCCGCCAGCCAGGCATAGCCCAGCGCCGCCGCCCCGGCCAGCCACCAGGGCCACACGGCCAGGCGCCAACCGCCGGGGGCGACCAGCCGGGCCGCACCGCGGGCCATCAGCAGGACGAAGGCCGCCACCAGCCCGACATGCAGGCCGGAGATCACCATCAGGTGGGTGGTACCGCTGGCATTGAGCAGGTCCCAGTCCGCCTGCTGCAGTCGTTCGCCGGCGCCCAGGGTCAGCGCCGCCAGCCAGCGCCTCGTCAGGGGCGCCATCTCCCGGGCATCGAGATGCGCCAGCGCCAGGCGACGCGGCGAGGCCCCCGCCGCAGCGAGACGCCGGGCGGGGGGATCGCTGCGTACATAGCCCGTCGCCTGGATGCCCTCCCGCCACAGCCAGGCGGCGTAGTCGAAGGTGTCGGGGTTGGCGAAGCCCGTCGGGGCCCGCAGGCGCACGGTAAGGGCCCAGCGCTCGCCGGGCCGGATCGGCGCCGCGTCGAAGGCGCTGAGCCGCAGCCGGCGCAGGTCGTCGCAGGCCAGACGGAGGGGGGCGACAGGCGCGCAGGACTCCACGGCAACCACCAGTCGTGTCAGCCGCTCCTCCTCGGCCACCGACTGCACCCGGACCTCCACGGCCAGATCCTCGCGGGTCAGCCCCGCCGGCAGCTCGGCGCCACGCGCCAGCAGCAGCACGCTGGCGACGCCGGCCAGCACCAGCACCGACAGCAGCGGCACCAGCAGGCGGCGGGCCGAGGCCCACAGCAATGCCAGCCCGACCCCTTCCGCCAGGCCGGCCGGTGCCAGGTGTCCCACTACCACGCCACCGAGGGCGGCGAGCGCCATGGGGATGGCGAGACCGAAAGGCATTCCCTTGCTCCCGTGTCGACTGCCGCCGGTGAGCGGCTGACGGCAGTGCGCTGCCAGGGAAACGTTGGCCCCTGGCATGGCGAGACTCGTGACATCTATGGATAATAGCCCGGGTCCCGAAGCAGCGAGTCTGACGACATGCCGCGCCGATTCCTGCAGCGCTACATGCCCCACCCCGACACCCTCAGGCGCCAGCGCTCGCTGCGCTTCATGGGCCACCTGATCGGCAATCCTTCCCTGTGGGTACTGTCGCGGCGCAGCGTGGCCAACGCCTTCTCCGTCGGGCTGTTCAGCGCCATGCTGCCGATCCCCTTCCAGATGGTGGTGGCCGCCTGTGGCGCCTGGCTGACACGCAGCAACCTGCCCCTGTCGGTGGGGCTGGTGTGGATCACCAACCCCCTGACCATGCCGCTGATCTTCTACGGCAACTACCGCCTGGGGGCCTGGCTGATGAACACCCCTGCCCGGGAGGCGCCCAGTCGCCTGTCGACACGCTGGATCGCCGAACAGATGGCCGACATCCTGCCGGCGCTGGCAGTGGGCTCGGTGGTCTCGGCGCTGCTCATCGCGCTCCTCGGCAATGTGGCGATTCGCCTCATCTGGCGCTGGCAGGTCTCGCGCAGCTGGAAGCAGCGCTCACGGCGTCGGCTCAAGCGCCGCTGCGAGGAGCAGGAGCCCTGACTCCCGATGCTGCCGAGGATCAGGCGGCCGACGCCGGGGCGTCGGCCGCAGCACGCCCGGCGGGCCGCGAGGCGAGGCTCAGGCCCGGGGCTGCTCGGCGAGGCGACCGCCGTCGAGCTTGAGCACGCGGTCCTGGTGGGCGGCCAGTGCCGGGTCATGGGTCACGATCACGAAGGCACAGGCGGAGTCATGGGCCAGCTCGTCCATCATCGCCAGTATGCTCGCCGCCGTGGTCTGGTCCAGGTTGCCGGTGGGCTCGTCCATCAGCACCAGGCTCGGGTCGGTGACCAGTGCCCGGGCGATGGCGACCCGCTGGCGTTCGCCGCCGGACAGCTCGCCCGGCTTGTGATCGGCTCGCGCCGCCATGCCCACCCGGGCCAGCAACTCCCGTGCCCTGGCCTCGGCGGCCTTCTTGCGCTGGCCGCGCACGATCAGCGGCAGGGCGGCATTCTCCAGTGCCGTGAACTCCGCCAGCAGATGGTGGAACTGGTAGACGAAGCCGATGCGGCGATTGCGGAATCGCCCCAGGGCGGCGTCACCCAGGTTGTGCAGCGACTCCCCGGCGATGCGCACCTCCCCCCGGCTGGGGCTGTCCAGCCCGCCCAGCAGGTTGAGCAGCGTGGTCTT
Source organism: Halomonas terrestris (assembly GCF_049166755.1). Lineage (NCBI taxonomy): Bacteria > Pseudomonadati > Pseudomonadota > Gammaproteobacteria > Oceanospirillales > Halomonadaceae > Halomonas > Halomonas terrestris. Next base: position 37,106 of record NZ_JBMHFZ010000029.1, read on the forward strand.
GCCGGAGCCGGAGCTGCCGACGATGGCCACCCGCTCACCAGCGTTGACCCGCAGTTCCAGGCCATCGAGCACGGTGACGTCCTGGGGGCCCTCGTGGTAGGTGCGGGTCAGGTCGTGGCACTCCAGCATCGGCTGTGTCGTGGTGGTTTCCGCGGCCATCGGCTTCTCCTCGTGCGGGACCTGTTGGATAGGCGGCTGAAGGCTCGGCTCACTCATAGCGCAGCACCTCCGCCGGCCGGACCCTGGCCGCGCGCCAGGCGGGATAGAGGGTCGACAGGAAGGTCAGGCCAAAGGCCGCGGCAATGATGTCACGCACGTCGGTCCAGTCGAGCCGCGACGGCAGGTTGCTGATGAAGTAGACACCGGCATCGAGGAACTGGATGCCGAGCGTCGACTCGACCCAGCCGATCAGGTCGGAGATGGTCAATGCCAGCAGCACCCCGAGCCCCACGCCGACGAGGATACCGATCACCCCGATGGCCAGGCCCTGGACGATGAAGATGCCCATGATCGAACGTGGCGTGGCACCGATGGTACGCAGGATGGCGATATCGGCATGCTTGTCGGTCACCACCATCACCAGGGTCGAGACGATGTTGAAGGCGGCCACGGCGATGATCACCGTGAGCAGCAGCGCGATCATGCGCTTCTCCATCTGGATCGCCTGGAAGAGGTTGCCGTGGGAGAAGGTCCAGTCGAGGCCACGGTACCCGGGGCCCAGCTCGTCGATGATGGCGCGGGTCTCGCTGCCGGCGAGGAAGAGGTCGTCCAGCTCCAGGCGCAGGCCGCCCACGGCATCGCCCATCCGGGCCAGGGTCTGCATGTCCTCGATGTTGGCGTAGGCCAGGCCGGCATCGAGATCGGCACCGACGCTGAAGATGCCGCTCACGTTGAAGCGCTTGAGGCGTGGAAAGACCCCCGCCGGGGTGATGGAGGCCTCCGGCACCAGCAGGGTGACCCGATCGCCCACGCCGACGCCCAGGCGCCGCGCCAGGATCGAGCCGAGCACGATATTCCACTCGCCGGGCTCGAGATCCTCCAGGTTGCCCTGACGCATGTGACGGCCGATGATCGAGACGCGATCCTCCCACACGGGGTCGATGCCATTGACCATGGCCCCCTCGTTGCGCCCCCCCACCGAGAACATCCCCTGCTGCTCCACATAGGGGGCCGCACCGATCACCCGCTCGCGTTCCATCAACTCCCCGGCCAGCGACTGCCAGTCGGAGAGCCCGCCGGGCGACTCGATCTTGGTATGCGGCACCATGCCGAGGATCCGGGTGCGCAGCTCGTGGTCGAAGCCGTTCATTACCGAGAGCACCAGGATCAGTACCGCCACGCCCAGCATCAGGCCCAGCATGGAGGTCAAGGAGATGAAGGAGATGAAGTGGTTGCGACGCTTGGCGCGCACATAGCGCAACCCGATCAGGAATGGCAGGCGGTCGAGCATGGTGTCGTTCCTTGTCAGCGGGGGCTCATGGTACGGTTTTTTGCACGATACTGCATCGGTCGCCGGAGCGGGTTCCCCGGTGCTTGCAACATTCCCGTGTCGGCCCTACATTGCGCCAGCCACGATGACCCACACCACGAGACTCAGCCCATGGGCGAACGCCTGCTTCCCGAATGGCACCACCAGGATGCCGTACAACTGACCTGGCCAGGCCCCGACAGCGACTGGGCCCCACTGCTAGAGCGCATCGAGGCCACCCTCGAGGCCATGGTGGTGGCCATCGCCCGCTACCAGAGCGTGCTGATCAGCGTCCCCGACCCCGCCACCCGGACTCATCTCGAGAGGCGCTTCACCTCGCTTGGCGTGGCGGCCTCGCGGCTGCGGCTGGTGGTGGCCGCCGCCGACGACACCTGGGCCCGCGACCACGCCCCCATCGCCGTGGAACGCGACGGCCGGGTCATGCTCCTCGATTATGTCTTCACCGGCTGGGGCGGCAAGTTCGCCGCGGAGCGCGACAACACCCTCACCCGGCGCCTGGTCGAGGCCGGGGTGTACGCCTGTCCGGTGATCAGCCACGACCTGGTGCTGGAGGGCGGCGCCATCGAGACCGACGGCGAAGGCACCCTGCTCACCACCGAGGCCTGCCTGCTCAACCCCAATCGCAACCCGGCACTCGACCGCGATGCCATGGAAGCGCGGCTGCGTGACGACCTCGGGATCTCGCGGGTGCTGTGGCTGGCCAACGGCCACCTCGAGGGCGACGACACCGACAGCCATGTGGACACCCTGGCGCGCTTCTGCGATCCCGCCACCATCGCCTATGTGCGCTGCGACGACCAGGCCGATCCCCACTTCCCGGCGCTGGCCGCCATGGAAGCCGAGCTGCGCGCCCTGCGCCGCATCGACGGCGAGCCCTATCGGCTGATTCCGCTGCCCTGGCCGCGCCCCTGCTTCGACCCGGTGGACGGCCACCGGCTCCCGGCCACCTATGCCAACTTCCTGATCATCAACGGTGCCGTGCTGGTGCCGGTCTATGGCGATGCCGCCGACACCCGAGCGCTGGCCGCCCTGGCCGAGGCCTTCCCGGGACGCGACATCGTGCCCATCGACTGCCTCAGCGTGATCCGCCAGCACGGCAGCCTGCACTGCCTGACCATGCAGCTGCCTCAGGGCAGCCTGGCCGAATAACGAGGAGAGTTCATCATGCCCCGCCAACTGAAAGTCGGCCTGGTCCAGCAGCCCGCCTGGCCCGACAAGGCCAGAAGCCTCGCCGAGAGCGAGGCCGGCATCCGCGAACTGGCCGCCGCCGGCGCCGAGCTGGTGATGCTGCAGGAGCTGCATGCCACCCACTACTTCTGCCAGTACGAGGACACCGAGCTGTTCGACCTGGCCGAGCCGCTCGACGGTCCCACCGGCACCCACCTGGCGGCGCTGGCCGCGGAGCTCGACATCGTGCTGGTGGGCTCGCTGTTCGAGCGCCGCGCTCCCGGCCTCTACCACAACACCGCGGTGGTCTACGACCGCCAGCTTGGCGCCGTGGGTCACTACCGCAAGATGCATATTCCCGACGACCCGGGCTTCTACGAGAAGTTCTACTTCACTCCCGGCGACGTCGACCAGGCAAGGGGCCAGGGCTTCGAACCCATCGACACCTCGGTGGGCCGTCTCGGCCTGCTGGTGTGCTGGGACCAATGGTATCCGGAGGCGGCGCGACTGATGGCGCTGGCGGGGGCGGAGCTGCTGCTCTACCCCACCGCCATCGGCTGGCATCCGCCCGATGACGACTCCGAGAAGACTCGCCAGCGGGATGCCTGGACCCTGATCCAGCGCAGCCATGGCGTGGCCAACGGCCTGCCGGTGATCGTCGCCAACCGGGTCGGCCACGAGCCGGACCATTCGGGCACGGGCCCGGGCATCGACTTCTGGGGCGGCAGCTTCGTCTGCGGCCCCCAGGGCGAACTGCTGGCCCATGCCGGGGTGCAGGCCGAACGCCTGCTGGTGACCCTCGACATGAGCCGCGGCGAGGAGGTACGGCGCATCTGGCCGTACCTGCGCGACCGCCGCATCGACGCCTATGGCGACCTCACCCGGCGCTATCGGGACTAGACGGTCGGGCCCCAAGAGTAGTAGCTCGACAGTAGCAGCACGTTCACCGAGAAAGACGCCGAGGCCGCCCCTATGGGGTCAGACCCCGGCCGAGTTACCTGGCCTGTCATAGTGCAGGTGGCGAGCGGATTCGACGCCGCC